>CALDPL010000505.1 GCA_937911965.1 uncultured Allomuricauda sp.
TTGGAGACCTTCATGATCTTCAACTTTGGAGGTCCCCCTCTGGGATCCTCTTCCTTTATGGGCCTGGAAATCTCACCATCCTGCAGGTTGCGGACCTGGTTGTAGAGGGTGGGATCCATCATGGTAAGTTCAAAACGGGAGTCAAAATTTATGGGGTTGCGAAGCAGTCCACCATCGAATTTGGTCTCCTTTTCATCGGAAAAGTTCAGGGCCGCCTCGGCAAAAGAGTACTTGCCGTCCAGAATGTGCTGCCTTATGGTGTCGAGTTCGCGAACCGCCGCATCTATGGCCACCTGGGGAATCTTGGGGATGAGCAGGATATGGCGGATATCCCGCTCCTGCCCCCTTACCTTTTCCACATAGATCAGGTGGTAACCAAAATCGGTCTTCACCGGCTCGGAGATCTCCCCTTCCCTGAGCCGAAAGGCCACATCCTTGAATTCCTTGATGAACTGGGTCTCCTTGGTCATGCTGTAGAGCCCTCCCCTGGCCTGGGACCCGGGGTCCTGGGAATACAGAATGGCCTTGACGTTGAAACTGGCCCCGTTTTCCTCCACGTCCTGTTTGATTTCCTTGAGCTGATCGATCACCTTCTGTTTTTCCTCCTCTGGGGCCTCGGGCTGCTTCACGATCTGGGCGATTTCCAGTTCGGCCCCGAAAATGGGACGTTCTTCCTCCGGGATATTGTAGAAGAACTGCCGCACCTCCTCGGGGGTCACCTCGATCTTCTCCACGATCTGGGTCTGCATTTTTTCGGACAGCATCCTGAGTTTGTTTATTTCAAAGAGTTCGGCCCGAAAGGTTTCGATGTCCGGTGCCTTGTAGAACCTGAGCACCTTTTCCATGGAACCCACCCTGGCGACCAATTCCTGGATCTGGCGGTCGCTGGTGGCATTCACCTGCTCATCCGAGACCAAAAGGCTGTCCTGTACGGCCTGATGGGCGTACAATCGGTCCTCCATCAATTTGCCCAAAAGGCTGCAACGGGTGATGTCCTCGGTGGATGCCCCTTGGTTGCGCAGGTCGATCAAGGTCTTGTCGATGTCCGATTCCAGAATGACATAGTCCCCGATCACCGAGGCGATCCCATCGAGTTTTACCTTGGTGGTGGAACTGCTGTCGGGTTGTATGGCCTGGACCCCATCCATTTCCTGGGCTTGGGCAAATCCGAACACAAGTAGGAATGCCAGACCAAGGATAGTTTTTTTGTTATTTTTCATAAAGCTCAAATTCTTTCTTTTTAATGGCCTCATCTATGATTTCGGTTTCCAATTTTCTTACATAGTCCATCCTCCTTTTGTTGAGGATCAATTGCCTGATATCCGGCTTTACGTATTCAAAAGGAGCCGTGTCGTTGATTTCCAGGACGTTGTGGACCACGCCCAAATATACGTCCAAGGAATCGTGCAACTCGAAGAATTGTGATTTTTTTAAGTGGGTGGCCTCATTGGCCGGTCTCAGGGGCGGGATTTCCTCGATCACCCGGGTGGCGCTCACCCAGGCGGAATCGTTGAAATGGATCTTTTTGAACTGTACCGCTATGGAATCCAGATACCGTTTGTCCTCCTCGGTCCAAGACCTGATCTTGGCCTTCACCTTGTCCTTGTCCAAAAACTGTTCGGGCATGCCCACAAAGCGCAACTGTACCAGTTTTTCGGTCAATTTGAAGTTTTCCCGTTGCTGCTCGTAATAGCGCATCAATTGTTCTTGGGTCACGGCCGTGTCCTGGGCCTGTAACACCAAGGCCTCCACATAGGCCCTGGTATAAAGGTCCGCCCGATAATTGGACACCAGACGGTCGAACTCTTCCAGTTTTTCCTCGGGAAGGTTGATCTTGGACTTGGACAGCAACAATTGCTTGGAGGCCCAGTTGTTGATGTAATTGGTGACAAAAAGGGTACTGTCCTCCTTGGACATCGCATCCTTGACCAGGGCAGCAATGTCCTCCCTGTAGAGGTAGGCCTCCCCGACACGAGCCAGGGGCACCTTCTCCTGCTCCTTGTTGAACAGGGAATCGCAGGAAGCCAATAGCAGTGCGATCAGGGCACAAAATAGGAATGGAAGGTCTCTCCGGAACAAATGCATGTCGCAAAAATAACAATTAGATGATCCCATACAAGCGGCTTGTAATTCCATTAACGTATTTTTATGGCCGATTATGCATACCTTGGTCGGAACCTACCTTCGAGGGCAAGTCCGCCCTCGGAACTTGGTCCATGGCCGAACGCAACCCAAACGGTATATCGAACCTAAAGAAAGGAATTTGGAACGAAAAATCAAGATGATCTGGGACTTTCGGGGCGGGACGGCCCAACGTACCGCGGAGCACCATTGTGAGCATTTGGGGGAATACATCCAAGAAAAGGGGCTTGGGGCCGTACCGATCGGCGTGGAGGTCCACGGGGAATTCCACAGCTCTGCCTATATGGTGGTGGAAGAATCCCATGTAGCGGCCCTTAGGGAGATCCTAAAGCCGCATCGGGGCCAGATTTTTACCGAAGACTGACCCTGGGGCATTCGGTCCCGGGGCATTAAAGGCTTGCCTGCCCCTTGGGCACCCCGTAGAGATCGAAATCGGAGGCCCCTGTGATCTCCACTTCCACGAACTCCCCGATCCGTACATAGTGTGCCTTGGCATCGATTAGGACCTCGTTGTCGACATCCGGGGAGTCGAATTCGGTGCGGCCCACAAAGTGTCCCCCTTCCTTTCTGTCGATGATGCAGCGGAAGCTCTTGCCGATCTTGGCCTGGTTCAGTTCCCAGGAGATCTGGGACTGTATCTCCATGATCTCATTGGCCCGCCTTTGTTTCACGGGCTCGGGCACATCGTCCTGTAGCCCAAAGGCGTGGGTGTTCTCCTCATGGCTGTAGGTAAAGCAGCCCAAGCGTTCAAAACGCATTTGGGCCACCCAGTCGCGCAGTTTGTCGAAATCCTCCTCGCTCTCCCCGGGGTATCCCGTGATCAGGGTGGTCCTGATGGCCATTTCGGGAACGGCCCTTCTGAACTCCTCCAACAATTTGGTGGTCTTGGCCTGGGTGGTCCCCCGGCGCATGCTCTTTAGGATGGGGTCGGATATGTGCTGCAGGGGAATATCGATATAGTTGCAGATCTTGGGTTCCCTTTTCATGACGTCCAGCACCTCCATGGGAAATCCCGTTGGAAAGGCGTAGTGCAATCGGATCCATTCGATGCCCTCCACTTTCACCAAGGCCTCCAAGAGTCCCGCAAGCATCCTCTTTCCGTAAAGATCCAATCCGTAATAGGTCAGGTCCTGGGCGATCAAAATGAGTTCCTTTACCCCTTTTGCCGCAAGTTTTTCGGCCTCCACCACCAATTCCTCCATGGGCGTGCTCCTGTGACGTCCACGCATCAGGGGAATGGCACAGAAGGAACAGGGCCGGTCACAGCCTTCGGCGATCTTGAGGTAGGCGTAGTTCTTCGGCGTGGTGGTCAGGCGTTCCCCGATCAGTTCGTGCTTGTAGTCGGCCCCCAGGGCCTTGAGGAGGTTGGGAAGGTCGGAGGTCCCAAAATATTCGTCCACATTGGAGATCTCCTCTTCCAGGTCCCCCTTATAGCGCTCGCTCAGGCAGCCGGTGACAAAGACCTTGTCCACCTGCCCCCGCTCCTTTTTCTGGACGTATTCCAAAATGGTATTGACACTCTCCTCCTTGGCATTGGCGATGAACCCGCAGGTGTTGATCACCACCACATTGCCCTCCTCTTCGTGCACCACCTCCTTTTTGTTGGCCCTTAATTGGCCCATCAACACCTCGGAATCATACAGGTTCTTGCTGCAGCCGAGGGTAACCACATTGATCTTGTTCTTTTTGAGGGATTTTGTACGCATGGTGTTCTTTTCAGAGGTGTGCAAAAATACAACAACAAAGGGGACAGTCCCCCTTTTGGGATAGAATTCAGGAGATTGGAAGTTTGGGGGATTCAGGCCTTGAAGAAGGAATCCACAAATTCGTATTTGTTGAATACCTGTAGGTCTTCGACCCCCTCGCCCACCCCGATATACTTCACGGGGATCTGGAACTGGTCGGAAATTCCGATCACCACCCCCCCTTTGGCGGTCCCGTCCAACTTGGTCACCGCCAAACTGCTCACCTCGGTGGCCTTGGTGAATTGTTTGGCCTGCTCAAAGGCGTTCTGACCGGTGGAGCCGTCAAGAACCAACAACACTTCGTGCGGGGCCCCGGGAACCACCTTTTGCATCACCCGTTTGACCTTGGCCAGCTCGTTCATCAAATTGACCTTGTTGTGTAGCCTACCCGCGGTATCCACAAGGACGACATCGGACTTTTTGGCCACGGCCGCATTGAGGGTGTCAAAGGCCACGGAGGCCGGGTCACTGCCCATTTTCTGTTTGATGATCGGCACCCCGACCCGATCGGCCCAGACCTGCAATTGATCGATGGCAGCGGCACGGAAGGTGTCCCCTGCCCCGAGCATGACCTCGAATCCCTTGTTTTTGAACTGATGGGCCAATTTTCCAATGGTGGTGGTCTTTCCCACCCCGTTGACGCCCACCACCATGATCACATAGGGTCTTTGGTCCGTGGGAAGGCCGATTTCCCGGTCCTCTCCCTTATGGGTCTCGGACAACAGCCCGGCGATTTCCTCCCGCAATATATCATTGAGTTCCGCAACTCCCATGTACTTGTCCCTTGAGACCCGCTTTTCGATCCGATCGATGATCTTCAGGGTGGTGGCCACGCCCACGTCGGAACCGACCAGGACTTCCTCAAGATCGTCCAGAACCTGGTCGTCCACCTTGGATTTCCCCGCAACGGCCTTGCCCAATTTCCCGAAAAAACTGGTCTTGGTCTTTTCCAGACCCTTGTCCAAGCTTTCCTTTTTGTCCTTTGAGAATATGTTTTTGAATAAGCCCATAGCTCCTATTTTCTGGTCCAAAGATAGCAAACTGGGGGAAGTTTTGCCCCCAAGGGTTGCCAATGAAAAAAGCCGCTCCTATGGAACGGCCCTGGATTCATTTGTTGGGATACCCTATTTCTGGTTCAACCAGTCGTTGACAAGTTCCGGGGGCATTACCCCTTCTTTAAAGGAGTAGGCGCCGGTCTTGGGAGACCTTACCATCTTGATGGCCTTGGTCAATCTTTTGGAGGTCCCTTGAAGTGTAGCTACTGTTTTCTTTGCCATGGCTTATGTTTTAGATCCCTTTTCTAAAAAAGGGCTTACTTGATTTCTTTGTGAACGGTCATTCGCTTTAGGATGGGATTGAACTTTTTGATCTCCATCCTATCGGGGGTGTTCTTCTTGTTCTTGGTGGTAATGTACCTGGAGGTACCCGGCATTCCGGATTCCTTGTGCTCCGTGCACTCCAAAATTACTTGGATCCTGTTTCCTTTCTTGGCCATTATATACTGTTTATAACGCTATTTTACGAATTACTTCTTGGATTTGATATCCTTCAATACAGCGGAAATTCCCTTTTTGTCGATGATCTTCAATCCCTTTGAGGAAACGTTCAGGCTCACCCAACGGTCTTCCTCGGGAACGTAGAATTTCTTTTTGGAAACGTTCACATCAAACCTTCTCTTGGTCTTATTGATGGAAAAGGAAACATTGTTCCCGAACATCACCTTCTTTCCTGTAACTTCACAAATTTTGGACATCTCCCTAACTTTTGAGTGATTTTATTGAGGCTGCAAATTTATACCATTTAAACGGTACCTACAAAATTCTTTTTCAGAAATTAATAATTTCCCTATAAAGCAGTTCAAAGGCCTTGTTCACAGACTTCCTCACCACCCTTTTTCGGGAACCCCCGAACTCGAATTTATGGGCCTTGCCGCCCTTGGGCCCACTGATCCCGATATAAACGGTCCCGACCGGGGCATTGGAATCCCCTTTGGTGGGACCGGCATTGCCGGTGGTGGATACCGCATAGTCGGCCCCCATCAATTCACGGGCCCGATCGGCCATGGCAAGGGCCACCTCGGCGGAAACCACGGAATGTTTCCCTATGGTCTCGGAGGGAACCCCGAGGACCTTGATTTTGATCTGGGTGTCGTAGCAGACCACACTGCCCTTGAAATGTTTTGAGGCCCCCGGTACGGCCGTGATCTTTTTGGCGATCCCGCCCCCACTGATGCTCTCCGCAGCGGCCAGGGTCAGGTCCCGCTCCCCCAGGAATTTGCCGATCTGTCGCACCATATTGCCCTGGCGAAGGTCCCCGTAGATGTATTCCCCGATCAGGGGGTAGAGTTTATCGGCCTCGGCCTCCACCGAGGAGACCAAACTCTCGGCATCCAGTCCCTTTGCGGACAGTCTGAGCCGGACACTCCCCCTTTTGGGCAGGTAGGCCAGTTTGATGTGGGGGGGCAGCCCCTCCTCCCATTCCTGGATCTTTTCGGCCACGGCGCTCTCCCCGAGGCCCGAGGTCAAAATGGTCTTGTGGAAGATATGGGGCCTGTCATAGGTTTCCCGGATCAGGTCCAGGACCTGTCCCTTGAGGAGGTTTTTCATCTCATGGGGGACCCCCGGAAGAAAGAAATAGGTGATTTCCCCCTTTTTCATCATCAGCCCCGGGGCCGTCCCCCATCGGTTGTGAAGCACTTTGGCCTTGGAGGGAACCAGGGCCTGTCCACGGTTCATTTCGGTAAGGGGGACCTTGAAACTTTCGGCAAAGAGCCGCTCCAAATACTGAAGGACCTCCCGATCCTCGATGAGGCTGTCCGAGAAAAATTCGCAGAGGGCCTCCTTGGTCATATCGTCCTTGGTGGGTCCCAAACCTCCGGTAACCAGGACCACCTGGGCCCGTTCGCCGGCCTGTCCCAATGCATTGATGATCGATTCCCTATCGTCCGCAATGGAAGCGAAATGTTGGACGGACAGCCCGATTCCATCGAGCTTCTTGGCCATATGGGCGGAATTGGAATCCACGATCTGTCCAATGAGAATCTCATCCCCTATGGTGATGATCTCGGCTTGCATCTATAGGTCAAAATCCTTTTTGAGTTCCGCCACGACCTGGAGTACGTCCTTCTTCAACATGGGAAATTTTTCCTTGATCTCCTCCATATCGGCGGAACGTTTTCCCAGGGTCTCGATCTCCAGGGCCCAGGCCCGGGTCTGATCCATGCCCAGGATATCCACATTGGGCTTGATCTTATGTGCAAGCTTATATACCCTTTCGTGGTCCTTCTCGGCAATGGCCGCCTCCAATCCCTCAAGATCTTCCGGAACCTCTTCGAGAAAAGCGGAAATCACCAGGCTTACAAAGGCCTCATCGTCCCCGGCCATCTCATTGATCTTGTCTAGGTTGTAAATCATTATCTTACTTTGATGTCAAATAGTTTTTCTCCTTCCAATCGGCCTGAAAGGTAGTCATTCGGACCAACTTTGGCAACCCCGGAAGGGGTGCCCGTAAAGAGGATGTCCCCTTTTTTCAGGGTAAAATAGGTCGATACATGGGCGATGAGCTCGTCGATCTTCCACAGCATCAGGGAGGTATTCCCACTTTGGACCACCTGGCCGTTCCGCTCCAGGGAGAACCCCAGGGCGTCCACACTGTCAAAACGGGTCTTTGGGACCCATTCCCCGATCACGGCGGAACCGTCAAAACCCTTGGCCTTTTCCCAGGGAAGGCCCTTTTCCTTGAGCGTACGCTGTAGGTCGCGGGCCGTAAAATCGATTCCAAGCCCGATCTCATCGTAATAGGTGTGGGCAAACTCCCGGTCTATGTGCTTCCCCACCTTTTTGATCTTGACCAATACCTCAACTTCATGGTGGATCTCCCTTGAGAATTCCGGGATATGGAAATCCTGTTCCCGCGGCAAAATGGCCGAATCCGGCTTGATGAAAACTACCGGCTCCAAGGGCCTTTCGTTTTCCAGTTCCTCAATATGCTCCACATAGTTGCGTCCAATACAGATCAGTTTCATCTCCGGGATCAGAATTTATTGTTGAGCTTTTCCAGTTTGATCTGGGTGAGCACCTTTTTGGTGTACAGCGGAAAGTCCGCATTGAGGATCCATCCAAAATAGCCGGGCTCCTCCTCGAGGATCTCCTCCACCCTTTTCCCCTTGTGCTTGCCAAAGGAAAAGATGGGCTTCTCCTCCTCGTCCAACACGATGAATCCCGCAAAGTCCAGGGTCTGTTTCCGGGTGGTGAACTCGGAGAGCTTTTTGATGTTGTTCTCCAACTCGGGATAGCGCCCCAATTGGGCCAAAAGCACCTCATAGGTGGCCTGGGTATCGGCTTCGGCGCTGTGGGCCTGGTCCAGCTCCTTGTCACAGTAGAACTTATATGCGGCCTCCAGGGTCCTTTTTTCCATTTTGTGGAAAATGGTCTGCACATCGACCGATACCATGTTCTTCATGTCAAAATCGATCCCGGCCCGGAGCATTTCCTCCACCAAAAGGGGGATGTCGAAACGGTCCGAATTGAAACCGGCCAGGTCGGAATCACGGATCATTTTATAGATTTCCTTGGACAATTGCTTGAAACTTGGCTCGTTGGCCACCTTTTCGTCACTGATGCCATGGATGGCCTGGGACTCCGCGGGAATGGGTATTTGCGGGTTCACCAACCAGGTCTTGCTTTCCTTGTTGCCATTGGGGAAGACCTTCAAGATCGAAATCTCAACGATTCGGTCCTTGGCCACATTGGTGCCGGTGGTCTCCAGGTCAAAAAAACATATGGGTTTGGTCAATTTTAATTCCATTCGGGGCTAATAGTTTGATTGATCGTTCGGGTTAAAGTCCCCTAAATTACACATAGTGACGGGAACCGCACCCCTTTTTGGGTCATATTTCCCGCATGGGGTCCCAAGCCTCGAGATAATCGGCGACGGCCTTGACGAACATCCCGCCCAGTGCCCCGTTGACCACGCGGTGGTCATAACTGTGGGAAAGGAACATTTTGCTCCGTATGCCGATATATTCCCCTTGGTCGGTCTCGATGACCGCGGGCATTTTCCGAATGGCCCCCAGGGCCAAGATGCCCACTTGGGGCTGGTTGATGATCGGGGTGCCGAACACACTGCCAAAGCTTCCCACATTGGTCACGGTATAGGTCCCTTCCCTGATTTCGTCCGGTTTGAGTTGGTTCAGCCGGGCCCTGTTGGCCAGATCGTTCACCGTTTTGGCCATTCCGACCAGGTTCAATTGGTCCGCGTTGCGGATCACCGGTACGATCAGGTTCCCGTCGGGAAGTGCGGCGGCCATTCCCAGATTGATGTTCTTCTTTTTGATGACTCGGTCCCCGTCCAGGGAGATGTTCATCATGGGGAATTTTTTCAGAGCCAGGGCCACGGCCTCCATAAAGATCGGGGTAAAGGTCAATTTCTCCCCTTCCCGTTCCTCAAAACCCCGCTTGACCCGGTCCCTCCATTGGACCACATGGGTCACGTCCACCTCCACAAAACTCTGCACGTGGGCCGAGGTGGAAACGGAATCCACCATATGCTGGGCGATGAGCTTGCCCATCCGGCTCAAGGGGATCACCTCATCCCCCTGTCCAAGGGCCTGGGCGACCTTGGGCCTTTCAGGTCGATCCATCGGTGCCGCTTCCACCTTGGGGGCCTCCACGGGCGCCCTGAGCGGCTCCTTGGGGGCTTCATCCCCGGTTCTTGAACGGCCTTCCAGATAGGCCTTGATATCGTTCTTGGTCACCCGGCCTTCCTTTCCGGTCCCGGGGATGGCCTCCAGTTCTTCCATGGATATGCCCTCTTCCCTGGCAATGTTCCGAACCAAGGGGGAATAAAAGCGTTGCGAATCGGAAACCCCGATGGGGGATGGGGATACGGATTCCTTCGCCACCTCCATCCGTTGCTCAATTTCCCCAACGGCCTCGGGTTCCACATCCTCGGGTTGCTCCCGGGGAGCAGGGGCATCCCCCTGTCCTTCCACCTGGATCACGGCCACCACTTCCCCGACCTTGATCACATCATCCACTGCGAACCGCTTTTCCAACAACACCCCTTCCACCTCACTGGGAACTTCGGAATCCACTTTGTCGGTGGCGATTTCAAAGATGGGCTCGTCCAGCTCGATGGAATCGCCCACCTCCTTCAACCAAGCGGTCAAAGTAGCCTCGGCCACGCTTTCTCCCATTTGCGGTAACTTCAATTCAAATGTTGACATATTCGTATTTAAAAAGGGTTTGTTGCCTTATAATCTCCAAAAATAACAAAGAATTTGACTTTTTATTGGTTTTTATTCAATATTTCAATTCCGTTATTGGGTTCTGATCGAGCTCTCAAAGGGCAATCGGTTCACAATGCTCCTTCCCAGGGTCACCTCATCCGCATATTCCAGCTCATCCCCTATGGAAATTCCCCTGGCGATCGTGGAGGTGGCCACGCCGAGGCCTTCCAACTGCCTATAGATGTAAAAATTGGTGGTATCCCCTTCCATGGTCGGGCTCAGGGCAAAGATGATCTCCCTGACCTCCCCTTCCCGGACCCTTTGGATCAGGCTGGGAATGTTCAGCTCCCCGGGCCCCACCCCCTCCATGGGGGATATCTTCCCCCCGAGCACGTGGTATAGGCCCGTGTACTGGGAGGTGCCCTCTATGGCCATCACATCGCGTATGTCCTCCACCACACAGATCAGTCCCGCATCCCTTTTGGGGTTCGCACAGAGGTCACAGACCGGGCTGTCCGATATGTTCCGGCACTTTTGACAATGGTTCACCTTGTTCTTGAGGTCCAACAGGGCCCCGGTGAGTTGCTCGGTCCGCGCTCCCGGTTGCTTGAGCAGGTGGAGCACCAAACGCAGGGCGGTCCGCTTGCCGATGCCGGGAAGCTGTGACATTTCATAAACTGCATTTTCCAATAACTTGGATGAAAATTCCATGGATCCAGATCTTTTGCAAAATTACAATTTTAGTGCAATCAAATTACTTTTGTACTTTGGCATTTCAAAATCACAATATGACCGCCATACAGATCCTGTTGCTCATCGGAGCATATTTTTTCTTGCTCATCCTGATTTCATATTTCACGGGAAAGAACGATTCCAATGCGGACTTTTTCAAGGCCGGCAAAAATGCCCCTTGGGTGGTGGTGGCCTTTGGAATGGTAGGGGCCTCGCTTTCAGGGGTCACCTTCATTTCGGTTCCGGGCTGGGTGGGGGACAGCCAGTTCAGCTATATGCAGGTGATCATGGGGTATATGGTGGGCTATTTTGTGATCGCCTATGTGCTCCTGCCCCTGTATTACAAATACAACCTGACCTCGATCTATGAGTACCTACTGGAGCGTTTCGGGACGGTGAGCCATAAGACCGGGGCCTTTTTCTTCTTTGTCTCCCGAGTGCTGGGCGCTTCCTTCAGGCTGTACTTGGTGGCCATCGTATTGCAGGAATTTGTCTTCGATGATCTCGGGGTCCGTTTTGAGTTCACCGTGGTCATCTCCATACTCTTGATCTGGGTCTATACCCAAAGGGGGGGCATTGGCACCATAATCTGGACCGATACGCTGCAGACCTTCTTCATGATCCTGGCCGTTGTCCTGTGCATCGTGTTGATCAATAAGGAAATGGGGTGGAGCCTTGGGGAGTTCTTGGCTTCCGATCAGTTAAAAGAATACAGCAATATCCTGGTGACCGAGAGTTTCCTTGACAGGAACCACTTCCTGAAATCCTTTATCGGGGGAATGTTCATTACCATTTGCATGACCGGCCTGGACCAGGATATGATGCAGAAGAACCTGACGATAAGGACCCTGAGGGATGCACAGAAGAACGTGATCTCCTTCAGTTTTGTCATGGTCGGGGTCACCTTCCTGTTCCTGCTCCTGGGAGCCCTGCTCTTTATTTATGCCGAGAAGGTGGGGATAGGGATCCCTTTAGTGGACGGCAGCCCCAAGACCGACCTGCTCTTTCCCCAAATCGCATTGGAATCCGGTCTGGGACTTGGACTCTCGGTGACCCTTATGATCGGCCTCATAGCAGCCGCCTACAGCAGTGCGGACTCTGCCCTGACCGCCCTGACCACTTCCTTCTGTGTGGATTTTATCGGCCTGGGGAACAAAGAGGAACGAGAGCAACGAAAAATAAGGAAGCGCGTCCATGTGGGCATGAGCCTGTTGTTGATCCTGATCATCATCGCATTCAAATACATCCTGAGCAGCAATGTGATCGACAGCCTCTTGACCGTGGCCGGGTATACCTATGGGCCCCTTTTGGGACTTTTTGCCTTTGGGATCATGACCAAACACAGCATCCGGGATTCCTATGTCTGGGTGGTGGCCCTGCTCTCGGTGGGCATCATAGTACTGATCGCCAACATTCCCCCGACCTATCTGGGAGGCTATGAACTCGGTTATGAACTGCTGCCCCTAAACGGGCTGTTGACCTTCTTTGGGCTTTGGCTGATCCGCGACAGGGGCGGGAAGGTATTGGCCGGTGGACAATAGGACCAAGGTACAGGCCACTTCCACCTCAATGCCCGCATCACTGAGGATTTTTTGGAATTCGGGATTTTCGGTGCCCGGGTTGAATATCACCCTCTTGGGCCGCATATCCACTATTTTTTGATAGTACTCCCTTTGGTTTTTGGGGTTTAGATATAAGCTTATGGTGTGAATGTTTTGAAAATCCTCCAACTTATCCTTAATTTGTACCCCTGATACAGTTCCCCCACCCAACCCAAATGCGGTTGTATCGATGTTGTTTTCAACCAGCTTGCGCACAGCAAGGTTACTGTATCTTTCCGGTTTTGTGGAAGCCCCGATCACTAGTGTTTTGGCCATGTGTTAAATCTTGTGTTAAACCTGGAACGCCCGTGTAACGAATTGAATGCAGTTCCGTCTATTGCATACATAAAACATTCTCATTGGTAAGACTGTATTTTTATAGTTAATGGTTAGTGTTTAGTATAGCTTATCAATGAACCGGCCCCGGCAATTCCTGTCGGGGCTTTTTTTATGTCCCTTGATTGGTCCCCCCCGCCCCAAACTCCTTACAGGGGCACAGCCTTGTTTTTAATCTTATGTTAAAAAGTGTTAAAAAAATATATTCGCCCGGCGGGACCTGTAACAATTTTTGGACCGCGGCGTCCTAAAGACGTCATCAATCATCATCAATCAAAAAACAAACATCACATGAGAAAGCTCAAACTGCTTTTGGCACTCGTTCTGTGTGCCCTTTATCCCACGACCCAATACGCCAACACCGCCGAAGCCCTGGGATCCATTTCAGGGACCGTGGTCGACAACGCCCTGCACCAACCCGTGGCCTACGCCGCTGTGGTGGTGAAAACAGGGGACGGGAGCCAGACCATCACCGGAGGTATCACCTCCGAGGACGGGACCTTTGAAATCGACGAGCTGGAGGACGGCACCTTTACGCTATTGGTACAGTTCATAGGCTACAAGACCCACTCCCAAAAATTGGTCATTTCCAAGGCCAATAGAAAGGTGACGGTAGGAACCATCACCCTGGTGGAGGAGACCCGCGAACTCGAAGGCGTGGAAGTGGTGGCCGAGCGCACCACCATTGAACAAAAA
>CALDPL010000506.1 GCA_937911965.1 uncultured Allomuricauda sp.
TTACATGCCGATGCCGGCCATGTTGCCCTGAACGAACGCCAGCGCTTTGGCATGGTGCGGCAGGATATTCCCGTTACCGATACGCCGATTATCGACATTGTTATTCATGCGGATGAAGAACTCTCGCGTCTGTTAAAACAAAGCGAGACGGAAACCGATCCTTATAAAATCGGCGATATTCATATGCGCCTTGCTGAAATTGATGCCTATGCCGCGCCGTCGCGCGCTGCGATATTGCTGACCGGCCTTGGCTTTCGCGATGACCAGTTGCAGGCCCCCTTCTCCTCCCTCAGCGGCGGCTGGCGTATGCGTGTGGCACTGGCGGGGGCACTTTTCGTGCAGCCTGATGTATTGTTGCTGGACGAGCCGACAAACCACTTGGACGCCGAATCGGTGCAGTGGCTGGAGCAACACCTCCAACAGTACAAAGGCACCGTGCTTGCCGTTACCCACGACCGGTATTTTCTGGACAACGTGGCCGGATGGATCCTGGAACTTGACCGCGGCGAGGGCATTCCGTGGAAGGGAAACTATTCGAGCTGGTTGGACCAAAAGTCCAAACGCCTCGCCCAAGAGAGCAAACAGGCCTCCAAAAGACAAAAAACCCTGGAGCGGGAGCTGGAATGGGTCCGACAAGGGGCCAAGGGCCGACATGCCAAACAAAAGGCCCGATTGAACAATTACGACAAACTCCTCAGCCAGGACCAAAAGCAGATGGATGAGAAGTTGGAGATATACATCCCCAATGGACCCAGATTGGGCACCAAGGTGATCGAAGCCAAGAACGTGAGCAAGGGCTATGGCGACAAGCTGCTCTACGAGGATCTGAACTTTGAGCTGCCACAGGCCGGGATCGTGGGCATCATCGGGCCCAACGGCGCGGGAAAGACCACGATTTTCAGAATGATCATGGGGGAGGAAAGCCCGGACAAAGGGGAGTTCATCGTAGGGGAAACGGCAAAATTGGCCTATGTGGACCAGAGCCATTCCAATATTGATTTGGACAAATCGATTTGGGAAAATTTCAGCGACGGTCAGGAATTGATCATGATGGGGGGCAGGCAAGTGAATTCAAGGGCCTACCTCTCCAGGTTCAATTTCTCCGGCAGCGAACAGAACAAAAAGGTGGGCACCCTCTCCGGTGGGGAGCGCAACCGGCTGCATTTGGCCATGACCCTTAAGGAGGAGGGCAACGTACTGCTGCTCGATGAACCCACCAACGATCTGGACGTGAATACCCTAAGGGCCTTGGAGGAAGGTTTGGAGAATTTTGCGGGCTGTGCGGTGATCATTTCCCACGACCGTTGGTTTTTGGACCGGATCTGCACCCATATCCTGGCCTTTGAGGGGGACTCCCAAGTATATTTCTTTGAGGGATCCTTCTCGGATTATGAAGAGAACAAAAAGAAACGCTTGGGCGCCGATAGCATACCCAAGCGGATCAAGTATAAAAAATTGGTGCGTTAGGGCTATTGTGCCCCTAGGTCCCGCAACCCTTTTTCAAGGAGCTTCCTGGCTTTGTCCAAATAGGCTCTTTGATGTGCGGAAAGGCTGTTGGGGCCTCCGTCGTAGGGGGTGTTCCCTATGGTCTTGGAGAGTTCCACCAACTGTTGGATGGCCTGTTGGGCTCCCTGTAGCCTATCGCTGGAATGCTTTTCAAAAATCTTGACCATTTCCTGCTCCATACTGCCGACACCCTGATTTGCACCATCGGATGAAGGCCCCGGGGCCAGGTAAGTGTCCGCGGGGACTCCCTGGGTACATTGGTCGATACTGGTGATCAAGGCATTGATCTGTTCCAAGGCCTTTTTGGTAAAGAACCTGCCCGCTTCCCAATCAACGGGATCTATGGCCTTGTCCAAGGTCTCCATGGCGTCCCTGGTCTGGGTCTGGGCCTTTGCACAATTGCAGTCCGCCATATAGGTTTTGGAGTCCTCCAGGGCCTCATTGGCCCGTTCGGCATAATACATCTGATGTTCAAAATTGGTGGCGGTCATGGCTTTCTTGCCGTGGTTGAGCGCATAGGTCACCTTGGAATAGAAATTGTCACAGGGATTCGGAAATACAGCTTGTATGGCAAATAGAAAGGCCACAACAACTGGAACACGGGATTTGGGTACCATGGTCTGGTTTTGTTTTTTGGGTTAAGTTGTAATCTAAACGGTAAAATCCCCGGATTATTTCACGACATCAAAAATCGTCGTTCGGGTACCAATCCAACCGGACCACCCGGATATTGGGATCCCCTGCCCGTACCAATTCCTCGAACTTGGCCACATCGCTGACATCGGGATCGCCGCGGTAGTGGTAGGGATAGACTTCCACGGGCTTGAATTCGATCACCGCATCGGCTGCCCGCTCCACGGTCATGGTATAGGGTAGGTTCATGCAGACAAAGGCCTTGTCTATATTTTCCAGGGCCCGCATTTCTGGAATGTCCTCGGTATCCCCGGAAAAATAGACCCGTTGCCCTCCAAAGGTCAGTACATACCCATTGCCCCGGCCCTTTTCGTGGAACTTCAGGGCCTCTTCCCTGAGATTGTACATAGGAATGGCCTCCACAGGGATTCCCGAGATTTCCTTTTGGTCCCCGTTGTCCATGATTTCCAGATTGAAGCCAGAGCCCTCGGGGATCTGATCGGCCACGGCCTGGGGCAGCACGATGGTGGTCCCTTCCGTATCGAGCTCCTGTAAGGTCTCCAAACTGAAATGGTCCCAATGGATGTCGGTTATCAGTATGATATCGGGCTTTTTTTGGCCTTCAAGGGCGGCTTTCCCGCCCACAGGGTCCATGTAGAGGGTGAGATCCCCCCATTCCAGGATCGCCGTGGCGTGCTCTATGGGAGTGATCACCAGGTTGGGCTGCACCTCAAGCTCCAGGGGAGGATCGTTCCCAACGGTTTCCTCGGCTTGCTTTTTGTTTTCCTTGCATCCCAGGCAAACGGCCAGGGCCAGGATCGATGTAATGGCTGTGCTTTTCATATATATGATGGGATTGTAATTCCCTTAAAAATAAAAAAAATCGATCAAACCGCAACCGGAAGACATCTTCAAAGAGCATTCCCTTGCTTTGACCTCCCTTTGAAATCAATATTTTTGGATGGGTCCACCTATATTTCATTTAGTTGTCCCTTAAAAGTCAATGAACAATGATTTACATTTTTTTTACATCATGATCCAAATTTTCATTTAAAGCGTATATAATCGAAATACGATTGGACAATGATCGTTAAAAGAGAATCAATTAATTCTAATAATTATGACTGAAGCAAAGAGCAACAACGGATTGAAG
>CALDPL010000507.1 GCA_937911965.1 uncultured Allomuricauda sp.
GTGGTCACTGTCATAAAAAAGAACAGCAGCATAAATACGATATCGGGTAATGAAGCTGTGGATACCGGCGGCAGCTCGCCACTTTTCTTTTTATTGAATTTAGCCATATCGATCCTGTATTTTAATTCATTGATGTTTCTGCCTCGGACAGTTTCTGGGGGAACATTTCCTGGATACGCTGGACCTTGTCCTTGAGATCTTCACGGATACTGGAAGGGGTCTCGGGATTCAGGTATTCGGCTTCCATGACCGTAAAATCCCTGCCAAAGAGGCGTTGTGCCTCCCGGTTCCTCAATTGATTGTAGGCCCCGACCAATTCGTTCTGAACCGTGATGTAGGTTCCGTACTTGGTCTCCCTATCGTTCTTGAGGGAAATGATGGCAATATTCGGATTGTCCGAGGAAGTCGGGTCCTTTTTGCCCTTGCAATAGGAACAGCTTCCATCCGCGTTGTTCTCCAAGAAGGCAACTGCGGCTTCCCTTAGATCTTCAAGATCCATCAAACTTTCCTCGACCAAAAGTTGGCCATTTTTGTTGATGTTCACCGTAAAGATATTCTTTTGCCTGATCACCACATCAACATCGGGCGGCTCAATGGGAGGTAACATACGATCCAGCCCCGCATCGGTCTCAATGGTGGTGGTCACCAAGAAAAAGATGAGAAGGAGGAAGGCAATGTCAGCCATGGAACCGGCATTTACTTCTGGTGTTGTTCTTCTAGACATGCTTCAATTATTATTTTATTTTACGAACAACTTCTTCACGCTGGGCCACAACATCAATGCCACGGCTATGACCGTAAGGATGGCGAACACGTTTAGGCCCATGCCCACATTCTTCACCACTGATTCGGTGGTCGTGATGCCCACTTTGGCCATTTCATCCACCACAACGGCGTTGTTGGAGGACAGGGCGTAGGATATCCCCACGACAACGGCCAATCCCCCCAAGGAGAACAGGGCCTTTTTAAGGCTGCCGGGGGTGGATATCAATTTTCCGAGCGCAAAGAAAAGTGAAAGGGCTATCGCAACGGCCAACAACACGTACATGATGATGAACATCCAGTGCATGGATGAGCTGTTGACGGCATTTGGATCATTGTCCGCCGGAAGGGAGAACCAGAGTACAACGGACAGCAATCCGACGACAATGAGTACTATTTTTACAATTTTATTCATGATTCCCGATAGTTTTTGATTCGCAATATTATTTCTTGTGGGCGGCCAACATATCAATCAAGGATATGGAGGCATCTTCCATGTCGTTTACGATACTATCGATTTTTGCGATGATATAGTTATAGAATACTTGAAGGATGATGGCCACGATCAGACCGAACACCGTGGTCAAAAGGGCCACCTGAATGTCCCCGGCGATCAAGGAGGCACTCAAGTTACCCACGGCCGCAATTTTCTGGAAGGCCATGATCATCCCGATTACCGTTCCCATGAACCCGAGCATGGGCGCAGTGGCGATGAAGAGGGTCAACCAGGAAACGTTTTTCTCCAATTGGCCCATCTGTACCCCACCGTAGGCAACAACGGCCTTTTCAGCGGCTTCCAAGCCATCGGAAGATCTTTCCAGACCTTGGTAGAAAATGGAAGCAACAGGGCCTTTGGTGTTCCTGCAGACCTCTTTGGCCGCTTCGACACCTCCGGAAGCCAAGGCATCCTCGACTTTTTGTTTCAATTTTTCGGTATTGGTCGTGGACATGTTCAAAAAGATGATTCTCTCAATGGCAACGGCCAAGCCCAAGATCAAACAAAGAAGGACGACCCCCATAAAGGCAGGCCCTCCCTGTATAAACTGTTCCTTTAAGACTTGGGTGAAACCTTTCCCGGCCTCGGCCTCTTCCTGAAACATTGCCGCCGAAGCAGACGTAGTACCCATGATGAACATTCCGGCAGCTGCCAGACTAGAGAATATTTTTTTCATTTCGCTTAAAACTTAAATTTAGTTAGTTAATAAAGTTAAAGATATAAAAAATTTATAATTGGAAAATTAAATTATCTGGCAGAGAGGAAGGGATTCGAACCCTCGATGCACTTTTGGTGCATACACACTTTCCAGGCGTGCGCCTTCGACCACTCGGCCACCTCTCTATTGCTTTAAATTGGCGGACCAATAAACAAAAAAATAATCAGTTATAGAAATTTGATGCGTTAATTTTACACCATTTCACCGCGCAGGGGTTTTTCGAAAATCCCCTTGAAGTCAACGGGCTCAACCCCCCTCCCCAATAGGAACATTGCCTTGGCCACAGCCGCTTCGGTGGTAATGTCCTTGCCATTAATAAGTTGCATCTCCTTCAATTTTTCACTGGTCTCGTATTGGCCCATGGAAACGCTTCCCCCGGAGCACTGGGTCACGTTTATAATGTGCAGGCCCTTTTCGATGGCCCCTTTCAATTCTTCCAGGAACCAATCGTCCAAGGGGGCATTTCCCGCCCCGTAGGTTTCCAAGATCAGGGCCCGTAAACCGGGAATTTCCAAGATTCCGTGCAACAGTTCCCGGCCCAGACCGGGAAACAATTTCAATAGGGCGATGCGGTTGTCCATCGTTTTATGGGCGATCAACGGTCCTTTTTCCCCCGCATTCTTGATCAAATTCTCATGGTGCACCCTTAAATGTACCCCCGATTCCACCAAAGGGGGGTGGTTCAGGGAGGCGAATGCCTGAAAATGCTCCGCATTGATCTTGGTGCTTCGGTTGCCCCGGTAGAGCTTGTACTCAAAGTACAGGCCGACCTCCTGTACCACCGGTCGCCCATTTTCGCGTAGGGAGGCGATCTCTATGGAAGTGATCAGGTTCTCCTTGGCATCGGTACGCAGGTCCCCTATGGGCAATTGACTGCCCGTAAAGATGACCGGCTTGTCCAGGTTTTCCAACATAAAGCTTAGGGCCGAGGCCGAATAGCTCATGGTATCGCTTCCATGCAGGATCACAAATCCATCATGATCCCCGTACCGCTGCTCTATGATGGAGGCCATCGCGGCCCAATGTCCCGGGTTCATATTGGAGGAGTCGATGGGGGGATCGAAGGAAATTCCCTCCAGGGTACAGTCCAATTGGTCCAGTTCGGGCAGGTGGCCGATCAGTTCCTCAAAATCAAATGCCTTCAAGGCCCCACTGTCGTAGTCCTTGACCATTCCTATGGTCCCCCCCGTATAGATGAGCAATATGTTGGTCTTCTTTTCCATAGGCGTCAGATTCCAAAAATTTGTCTCGAGTTTTCGGTTGTGATGGCCGCGATTTCCCCTTCCGGTCTATTGTATATGGAGGAGAGTTTTTGCACTACCTCTATTATATAGGAACTCTCATTGCGTTTCCCCCTATGGGGCACAGGGGCCAGATAGGGAGAATCCGTTTCCAGGACCAAATGGTCCAGATCGATCTGATCCAGGAAGCGGTCGATCATTCCGTTCTTGAAGGTGACCACCCCTCCGATTCCCAACTTCATGTTAAGGGACAGGGCCCTTTCGGCCTGTTCCAAGCTTCCCGTGAAACAGTGAAAAATCCCAAAAAGGTCCGCTCCCGCTTCCCCTTCCAGAACCTCAAAGACCTCATCAAAGGCCTCCCTACAGTGGATCGAAATGGGCAGGCCGTGTTTCTTGGCAAGCCCGATCTGTCGTGAAAAGGCATCCTGCTGTTCCCTTAAACGGGATTTGTCCCAATACAGGTCGATCCCGATTTCCCCCACGGCGTGGAACTTCCTTTTCTCCAACCAATCCTCAACCAGGGCGAGTTCCTCCATATAATTCGCTCCCACATGGGTGGGGTGCAGTCCCATCATCAAAAAGACCCGATCGGGATAGGATTCCTCCAGGGAAAACATGGCCGTGTGGTAGGTGGAGTCGATTGCAGGGACAAAAAAACGTTCCACCCCCACCTCCAAGGCGCGCTGCATCATCCGATCGCGGTCCCCGTCAAAGGCCTCGCTGTACAGATGGGTATGGGTGTCCGTTAAGATCATAATGCAAAAATAGACTTATCTTAGAGGTCCGGAAACATTCCTTTTGATTAAAGTATGGCAACACTCAAAAAGCTCCTGGATTCCAAGGATTATATCGCCATTCCCCTGCTGCTCACCGGCACCGACCATTTTGTTGTGGTGGCCAAGATCAATGGGGTCTCCGGAAAATTCATATTGGATACCGGGGCCTCCCACACCTGTGTGGGCCTGGACCGGGTCGAACACTTCGGCCTACTGACCCAACAAAGTGAGGTCAAGGCCGCCGGGGCCGGGGCCCTGGGAATGGAGACCCTGATCTCCAAGGGAAACAGGATCCGGGTCGGGGACTGGGAAAAGAGCAGGCTCAAGATCGTGCTCTTTGACATGGTCCATGTGAACGAGGCCCTATTGTCCCACAGTGCCCTTCCCGTGGATGGGATCCTGGGGGCGGATGTGTTGAAAAGGGGAAAGGCCGTTATCGACTACGGGAAAAAAAGCCTCTACCTGAAAAAGTAGAGGCCCATACCATATTATATCTGGTTTTGGATCAGAGTTCCAAAGCCCTTTTCTCCTGCCCGTCCATCAAGAGTTCCACCGGATTCTCCAAGGCCTCTTTGACCGCCACCAAAAAGCCGACGGATTCCTTTCCATCGATGATCCTGTGGTCATAGGACAGGGCCACGAACATAATGGGGGCCACTACGATGCCCCCGTCGCGTACGATGGGACGCTCCACGATATTGTGCATGCCCAAAATCGCACTTTGGGGGGGATTTATGATCGGAGTGGACAACATGGATCCGAACACGCCCCCATTGGTGATGGTGAAGGTGCCCCCGGTCATTTCGTCCACGGTGATGACCCCGTCCCTGGCCCGGGTGGCCAAGCGTTTCACTTCGGATTCGATTCCCCTGAAACTCAAATTCTCCGCATTTCGGATCACCGGCACCATCAGCCCTTTGGGACCGGATACCGCAATACTGATATCACAGAAATCATAGGAGATCATATCCTTCCCATCGATCATGGAATTAACCGCGGGGTACATCTCCAGGGCCCGGATCACCGCCTTGGTAAAGAAGGACATAAAGCCCAGGCTCAGGCCGTGTTTCTCCTTGAAGGCCTCCTTATAGGTGGAGCGCAATTGAAAAATGGGGGTCATGTCCACCTCGTTGAAGGTGGTCAACATGGCCGTTTCGTTCTTGGCGGAAACCAAGCGTTCGGCCACTTTTCTGCGCAACATGGACAATTTGGTACGGCTCTCCCCACGGTTGCCCCCGGTGGGGGTCCCCATGGAAGGCACTGCGCTGACGGCATCCTCCTTGGTGATGCGGCCATCCCGGCCACTGCCCGAAACCTGGGTAGGGGCGATTCCCTTCTCATCCAAAATCTTCTTGGCCGCCGGGGAAGGAATTCCCGTGGCATAGCTCTCCTTTTTGGGAGCTTCTTTCTTGGGTTCCTCTTTTTTGGGCTCCTCTTTCTTGGGTGCTTCCTTCACCTCGGCCTTGGGGGCATCCCCCTTGGGTTTGGCAGCGGAGGTGTCTATCAGGCAGACCACGGCCCCCACGGCCACGGCATCCCCGACCTCGGCCTTAAGGGTAATGATACCGCTGGCCTCTGCGGGAAGCTCCAAGGTTGCCTTGTCCGAGTCCACCTCGGCAATGGCCTGGTCCTTCTCCACATAGTCGCCATCGGCGACTAGCCATTCCGCTATCTCAACCTCTGTGATGGATTCCCCGGGTGAGGGGACTTTCATTTCTAAAACCATTCCTATTCCAGTTTATTGGTGTTTATCAAATTAACATATTATCCTTGGTTCTGTCAAATACGTAGTCCAGAACCTGGGAGTGCCTTCTCTTGGAACGCACCGTGCTGCCCGCGGCAGGGGCCCCGTAGAACCTTCGTGAGGCCACCCTGAAATCCTTGGCCTCCTCCATATGTAGCGTCAAAAAGCTCCAGGCACCCATATTCCGGGGTTCCTCCTGGGCCCAGACGATATCGTCCGCATTCTTGTATTTCTTGATGATGGCGCGCATTTCCTTTAGCGGCAGGGGGAACAACTGTTCCACCCGGACCAGGGCCACATCCTCCCGGCCCAGTTCCTCCCTTTTGTCCCAAAGGTCGTAATAAAACTTCCCGGTACAGAGAACCAGAGTCTTGACCTTTGTAGCCTTTGCCCGATCGTCGTCGATCACCATCTGGAAACTTCCCTGGGTCAGCTCTTTCTTGGTGGACACCACTTTGGGGTGCCTCAAGAGGCTTTTGGGGGTGAATACCACCAGGGGTTTTCTGAATTTTGCCTTCATCTGCCTGCGCAACAGGTGGAAGAGGTTGGCCGGGGTGGTCACATCGGCCACGAACATATTGTCCTTGGCACAGAGTTGCAGGTAACGCTCCATGCGGGCCGAAGAGTGTTCCGCACCTTGGCCTTCATAGCCGTGGGGCAATAGGAGCACCAGCCCGTTCTGTAGTTTCCACTTGTCCTCGGCAGCCGACAGGTATTGGTCGATGACAATTTGGGAGCCATTGCTGAAGTCCCCGAACTGTGCCTCCCAGATGGTCAGGGTTTCCGGGCTGGCCATGGCATAGCCATAATCAAAACCTGATACGGCATATTCGGATAACAGGGAGTTGTAGATAAAGAAATTTCCCTGATTTGGCGAAATGTGCTGATGCAAAATCACTTCTTCTTCGCTGTCTTCCACTTTTACCACGGCATGGCGATGTGAGAACGTGCCGCGCTCTACATCTTGTCCGCTGATACGTACATCATATCCTTCCTGCAAAAGGGTTCCGTAGG
>CALDPL010000508.1 GCA_937911965.1 uncultured Allomuricauda sp.
GAGTCCGAGTACTTCCTTGTCGAGAACAGGCAGCGCGACCATGTCGTAGCGCCGGATCATGCGGACGGCTTCTTCGCTTTCGGCGAAGGCCGAGACGCTCACATAACGCAGCCCGGAGAGCCACGAGGCGAGCAGGCCCTCGAAGACCAGCACGTAGATCAGTCCGGCGACCATGCCGTGCCGGGTGATGGCCCCCAAAGGAAAACTCCCAAAGGGACTTTGGGACCGGATGAAAATATTGGCTTTTGTTGATGTATGCCCTTTGGTCCCGGAACCTGGGCCGTTCCACCAAATTGGAGCCTTCCGCGGGGAATTTGACCGGTTCAACAGGGCCGTCCAAAGCATGCATTTCCCTTAAATCCCCTCCCAGTCGGACAAGCTTCCAAAAATGGTCCAAATCCTTCGGATAGGGAATCTCAAAGGGTTTCCCTGCCTTGGGAATCCCATACTTTTTGTGATAGGCTTGGGAGTGCAGCACCGCAAGGATATAATCCCCGATATGCAGGGGGGCAAAACTGAGCCTGAAATCCAAGCGTACCTCAGGGTCGCCCACAAAACACAGGTTTCCCCCTTCCCCGCCCCCTTCAAAAGGGATTCCCAGGCACTTTTCAAGTTCTCGGATCGTTTTCCCGGAAGTTAGGGCAAGGTTTTTTGAAATCGCCCCCAGGGCTGCCGCTCCCCTGCCCTGGGGATGGAGGTAAGGGGGGAGCAGGGGGACGTTCCCTTCCACACTGAAATAATCTTGTTCCTTCATTTTTTCCAATTCCGGATTTTGTCCCTGCCCTTTGGGAAAATGGCCGGGGTCCGAAAGTTTCACAGCAAATTACTGAACCTTTTGAGAATCTTTGGAGTGGGCGGGGTATTATTTTGTCGATACCGGTTTTGGAGGGGACTGTTCGGGTGGAAAGTTGCAGTTCAATCCTGTTTTGCCCAAAAATTCCAATGTTTCGACCTAATGGATTCTTAGGTGTGTCACCAGGTCGTGGAAATATCCGGGACTCCAGATTTCAAGGAGGCCTTGGTCTTTGATAAAGCGTTTGATATCATCCTTGACATACTTCATGTTCACCGAATCGATTTTTTTGGACAAAACATCCCTAAACTCCCGTTCAGTTATGTCATTCCTGTTCCAATCCCCACTGTCCTTGGCCCGTAGGGCAAAATGGTGGAGATTGAGCGGCACCTTCTTCTTGATGTACCATTCCAAATCGTACCAGTCCCGACCCTTTACGTTCTGTCCCCATTTCCGAAAGAGTAGGGCATGCATTTTCCCTGCGAACAAATCAGAAAGGACAAAGCATTTTACATAAAGGGAGAAGGGTCGCAAAAGCAGTTTTTCCTCCGTTTCAAATCCCAAAGGAGGCTTGGTGTCGACTTCAATCTTGATTTTGATATTGGCGACCCGGTCCAAGCCCTGCTGGGGGACGATGCCCTCGAGTTGCAGTTCCCTCCAGAGGGTCTCCGACTTCAAGAATGCCGAGCCTATATTGCTTTTGGCCGATTTGTTTTTTTCCTTGACCGCCACCTCCATCCCAAGGGATTCAAATTCATCCACGATGGCATCTTGATACTTGCCGAGATTGAAATCCCGATCTGTTTCGAGCAGCGAAAAGTCCAAATCTTCCGAGAAGAGATCCAATCCATGGAATATCCTTAGGGCCGTTCCCCCATAAAAGGCTGCCTTTTCAAAAAAACCGGCACGATAGAGTCCTGCAAGTGCGATTTCTTGCATGATTTCCCGCAAGGCCTCCTTTTCCTCTTGTTCATTTTTTGGTCCGTATTCTTCCACCCATTCCCTTATCATAAAACTTTTATCATTTTTAGGACATTGGACAAACTGTTCATTTTAGGGGAATCGGGAAGCCATTTCCAGATTGCTTCGGAATCCAATTCCTTTAATGCCGTTTCATCGATCCGCAGGGCATTGACAAGATAATCATGGGCGCTGTCGATACTTCTCAAGTTCACTCCGGAAGTAGTCACTAACTTATCACAAATGGCTTTTCCGGGGAGGCCACCAGGGCATATTGGTTTGACGGAAGCCGGAGCATCTCCAATCCGAAGGAATAATAGGGCAAGGGAAGACGGGGATAGGTGAACAGACCGGATTCCGATTCAAAAGATCGTGAAGGCTTTGTGGTCATGGAGGAAATCTCATGGACGCGTTCAGGTATCAGACCATAAAAGGACAGAGCTGTTTCCAAGGACACGTAACTTGGGCCCAATAGATGGTTTGCAATCAGGAAGACATCGGGCTGCATATCCGCTACCTTTGGCCCGGCAATGTAAAGCCCTTTTTTTAAGGGCTTCAGAATGCCTTGGTCTTTCAGTCCCAGAATTTTGTCATTGGGACGTTTGAAACCCTTTAGCCAGGACACCAATAATTGATGGGGTAAAGGCCGGTCCGCATGATTTCCTATGATTTGGGCAATTTCCATATACAAATGTAATAAAAACATAGGATAAACGAAAATAAATCGTTTATTATATCAAAATTTTACATTAATGGATTCATCCAATAGGGTTCCGCTTGGAACCTTTGTTTGGGATGTTCCAGAATCGGGGAGGTTTGGTAATAAAAGGAATCACGGAATCAAACGGATCCAAAAT
>CALDPL010000509.1 GCA_937911965.1 uncultured Allomuricauda sp.
GTGATGAATGTGTTTTACGCTCCTTTGTATAAAAACTGTCCAATTTGGGTATGCCCTTGAATTGGCTTAGTTTTTCCGTATAAAATTTCGGGTATTTTAAGGAGTCGGCAACTAGGGGGCGCAACACATCAACGAAGTCAGCCTCGAAATTTTCATCAAAAATTTTCTGTTTTAGCTGTACTTGGATTACGGGACTTTCATGATCCTTACCACACCCGCAAGGCAATAACACTAGGGGGAAAATGAAAATAATTGACCTTCGCTCTTGCAGGTGCATCATTGTTTTTAAACTCGGTACTATTGAGTATCAATCCATTGAATGTTTAAATTAGAAAAATTTTTTAAGAAACCATGTTTTTCAACTTTAAGCAAAACCCTGAAGGTCGCTTAATGGAGATTCTGGATTCCCTTTCCGACCCTCCGAAGGTCTCTGCGCCCTTGTACCCTCTTGTTCGATAAACCCTTATTATAGCGCTTAATTGGGGAATCTGTTCTCCATGGAATGATTTTTCATGGGCAAATGCAATCGATATGCCCTACCGCTGTTTCAAAGTGTTGTCTGATTCGTTCCATTGGGTCGCAACGTTGTTCAAAGGACCTTTCCCTTTCAGTCCAAACAAAGGCCTGATTACATTGACCCTACGGATGACCAATTCGTACAAGGCGAAACAACCGACCAGGGTGAATGCCAAAAGTAACACGAATTTCAAGGGGATCGAAATATGCAGGGGGAATATGATCGTTGCCCCCAAATACAGTACGACCATATGGACAATGTATACGGGGTATGCCGCCCGGCTCAAATAGCTCAGGGTCCGGCCGGGACGATTCAGGTATTTATGGCCGAAAGCCAAGACCGATAGGATCCAACAATGGGACTCAATGGCGAGCAGAAGATTTGGCGCAAAGGATTGGAAATGGACCAACCGGAAGACATAGAATACCACGGCGAGTACCAAAAACATCCACCTCCATTTCAGGACCATATCCCAAAAGGATCGGCCCGCCAACACATAGCAGAACCCAAAGAAAAAGGCCAGCAGACCCAAAAAGAACCCATGCCAGGTCATCGCATACATTTCAAAGGGCCTGGGATCGAGAATCCATGCCTCCGACATAAAGGCCGCCAGGACCGGCAGGTGCCCCAACGGGGTACGCATCATTCGTTTTATGCCTTTTGCCAGGGGTCCGTCCTCATTTCCTTTCAAATAAAAGAAAAGGGGCAACAGGATAAGGACATACAAAAAGATGTTGCCCAAGAACCAAAGGTGGCCCGTATGGACCGAATAGGCCGTGTCAAATCCATAATGGTCTTGCCAGAGGTATACGTGCAGGGGGACGATGAAAAAATATCCGAACAGATAGGGAAGCAAAATCCTCCTGGAACGCTCTTGGATCAGTTGTTTCCAGCTTCTGTTGCGCATGGCAAAATAGACCCCCATGCCCGATACGGTGAACAATAGGGGAATGCGCCAAATGTTCAACATGGTCATGGGAACCCACAGGGATTCCCACGACTCTTCCAAGGTGATGAACCCGATCATAATGCCCCAAGGTTGAAAACCAATGGCGATGTGGTAGACCAAGAGCAGGCCGATCGCGATCACCCTGATCCAATCGATATCGTGTCGTCTGTTGGATGTTTCCATGTTCCGATCCAACTTCTTATTTCAACATTGCCGCGATTTCCGGCCGGGTTTTCTCCAAATGGGCATGGTCCAGCTTGAGTCCCATGGGTTCCAGCATTTTGCCCATCATATCGTAGCTGCCCTTTACCTCGTCATAGGGTGCCAACACCGACTCATAGGCCGTGGCCCCGTAGTTGTTCCGTATCGTTTTGTCCACTCCTGCGTCCAACAACATCCTTACGATGTCCGGCCGACAGAAAAAAGCGGCCGAAATGAGTGCCGTGGACCCGTCGTTGTTCTGGAAATCCAAGTCGGCTCCCGCCTCGATCAATAACTTGGCCATGTCGGGCTTGCCAAAAACGGCAGCAGATATCAAGGGGCTTGAACCCCCAAAGGGATCCTTTTCATTCAGATTGGTGCCTGCGAGGATATGTTGCTCCAAGGCCTCCCTGTCCTGGGTGATCACTGCCATATGGATATCGACCGCCGGCGCCTTTACCCCGCCCCCGGAATTGTTGGAAGAACCATCCCTTCCTTTGCAGGCAACTGTCAAAAGAAGAATGGAAAAGAAAAGGATAACTGTAATGGTTTGTCGCAGATTGATGTGTGTTGTTTTCATGTTTTTGTTCCTTTTGTTTTATGGATTGATTTCAATGCCGTAAAGGTTAAATTATCCCACAAGGTGGATTTAACAGTTTTGACGCCAAATGCATCAAGTTTGGAGAATGTCCTATAAATAATGGGGAATCGATATAAATTATGACGCAGATGTCAATACATGGAATATATTTGTTTTAAAGAATGCCATCACGACCATGCCCGATCTGCACGCAGATACAAACGATTTAATAGGTCGGATCACCACCATTATTGAGGAAAATCTATCCAATGAGCGGTTCGGGGTGTCCGAGCTGGCCCATGTATTGAACATGAGCCGGTCAAACCTCCTGCGCAAGGTGAAGCATTCGACCAAGCTATCCGCAAGCCAGCTCATCAGACAGCTGCGCCTCGAGCGCGGCATGGAGCTTTTGCGGACCACCTCCTTGACCGTTTCCCAGGTATCCCATCAGGTGGGCTTTGGAAGCACTTCCTATTTCATAAAATGTTTTCGTGAGCATTACGGTTATCCGCCCGGGGAGGCCAATAAAAGGAGCAGCACTGAAAACGGCACCGATCCCGGGTTTCAGCCCCGACGAAAACGGTGGCAACCGGTCTTTTGGATCCTGGGCATTGTCGCCCTGATTGCCATTGGAATCTTGGTTCAATACGCCCGGCCCTCAAAAGTTGCCCCATCCCAGGAAAAATCAATAGCGGTCCTGCCCTTTAAAAATGACAGCAACGACTCCACCAACCTGTACCTGATCAATGGGCTGATGGAGGCCACACGCAACAACCTCCAAAAAATCAAGGACCTGAGGGTCATCAGCCGTACTTCCAGTGAGAAATACCGAAACTCCCTTAAATCCATTCCCGAGATGGCCGAGGAATTGAACGTGAACTATTTTGTGGAGGGAAGTGGGCAGAAGATCGGGAACCGACTGTTGTTGAACATAAAATTGATCGATGCCTCCAGCGATGGACATCTATGGGCCAGGCAATACCGACGGGAGGCCAACGACATTTTCCAGCTCCAGCAAGAGGTCGCGAAGGACATTGCCAATGAAATCCAGGCCATAGTCACCCAGGAAGAAGTACGGCAAATTGAAAAGAAACCCACGGAGAATTTGGCGGCCTATGATCAATTCCTCAAGGGATTGGATTTGCTTCATCAAGGCGGTCGAGAAAATCTGGAGGGCTCAATTGACCATTTTGAAAAGGCGATCGGATTGGACGGGGGATTTGCACTTGCCCATGCCTGTGCCGCCATTGCCTGTTACTATTTGGATATTTTTCAAACCCAAAAAGAACATACAGATCAAATAGCCCTATATGCCGACAATGCATTGCTCCACGACCCGACCCTTCCCGAAAGCCTGATCGCAAAGGCCCTGTTCTATGCGCATAAACAGGAATACCAGTCGGCCATCCCCTATTTTGAGAAAGCACTGGAGTACAATCCAAACTCCATTTTGGCCATTAATTTTCTATCCGATTTCTACAACTGGTACGTACCCAATACCACCAAATATTTGGAGTATGCCCTCAAAGGGGTACAATTGGATGCAGCGGCACATGATTCCATTACCATGAGTCTCAACTACCTGCACCTTAGCAATGCCCTGGTCCAAACGGGGTTTCTGGAGAGGTCCCACCAATACATTGACAAATCATTGGACTACAATCCGGAAAATTCCTTTTCCATATGGGTCAAGGCCGTGCTGATGCTCGTCGGGGAAAAGAACAACACCGAGCAGAGCCTGCAGTTGATGCGCGACGCCTTGGAAAAGGATTCGTCCCAGTTGCACCTCTTGCAGGAAATTGGAAAAATTTACCACTATGAAGGGGATGATGAAAATGCCAATCGCTACTACAAACGGTTCATAGAGCTCAGGAAGACTTCGCAACTGGAAGTGTTTCAACAAGTAGATCTGACCATAGCCACCGTACTCTCCAAAATGGGATTGGAAAAAGAGGCGGAAAACTATGTGGCCAGTTTCAAGGAATTTGCGGACAATGATCAATCCATATACAAGCATATGCATTTGGCCATGTACCATTTGTACCAAAAGAATTCCCAAAAGGCAATGGAACACCTGAAACTGTTCGCGCAGGAGGACAATTATCAATACTGGATCCTGCTGTTGCCCCAGGACCCCATAATGGACCCCATACGCAACCATCCCGATTTCAAGGATGTGATAAACACCATAGAGTCCAAGTTCTGGGACAGGCATCGTGAAATCAAGGCCTCCCTGGAGGAGAAAGGGCTATTGGATTGAGGAACCGGCCTTTGATCGGATAAAAATCATCGCAATGGCCGAGGTCACGAGTCCGAAGATGAAAATGAAAACGGCAGAGTTGATTGCATAGTTTTCATAGTTGAAATTGGCCTCGGCCTCGGCAGCGGTCTTGAAATAACCCAATTCAACCGAGCGTTTAATCACATTTGGAAAGTATTCGGGGGAGATGACATAGGAGATCACCCATTGCACCAAGGGTGCCAACAAGGCAATGAAGATCGAGAGGACGATGCCGCAGACCAAGCCCTGTCCATAACTCATGGTCCCTGAATGAAAACTTTTCTTTTTGTCCTTCAAGGCCAGGACCAACACCCAAATGGCCGGCAGGTAAAATAGGTTGGTAAGGTACAGATGGTAGTCAATATTCCTTCCGTGCAGTCCGAAAAGCTTCTCCAATAGCATCCAAAGCAGGCTCACCACGGAAAAGATGAGGGCCCATTTGATTTCAATCTTGAGGTTTTTCATACTTGGAGTTCAAAAAATCGATGGTCGATCGCATCAGCTCCTTAAGGACTTCCACATCGATGTCGGACAGTTTTTTGACATAGATACAGGCTTTTCCCATTTTGAATTTGCCCAGGGCCTTGAGCAGTTCATCCTGCCCCTCGCAGCCTGAATAAACATAAAGGGATATGGCAGCCTTTCTCGGGGAAAATCCAACCAAGGGCCAATCGCCATGTTGACGGCTCCTTTCGGATTTGTAATGGTATTGTCCAAAACCAATGATCGATGGCCCCCACATCTTGGGTGGGTGACCCGTAAATTCCTGCATGATCTCGAGCAACTCAAAGCTGTCCTTTTTCTTTTGTTCCGTATCCGCAAAGGAATTGATGAATTCCCTGACATCGGCTTCGGTCCGTTTTGTTTTTATCTCTGCCATGGTAGTTTCGCTTTGGATGGGTCGGCCAAAGGGAAGTCCGCAATCATGCCCGATGCACTATCCCTGAGAACCACGACTTATTTATCCTTCCCAATAAATGTAGCACTTAATTTCCTTCTGCCGTCAAAGAAAGGTTTTTGGTTCAGCCTCCCTCCCTGGGGCGCTCCCGTTGGAATTGCCGATATCAGGCTGCAAATTTGCGAAAACACATAGCATCGATTTTCCGATGGGGATTCAAACGGTTCGTTTCACACACTTTGCGTCCCTTTTGAAAGGGCTTCTCCTATGGCTGCCTCCAGTATGGGAAGGTTTATGTCCTTGAGGGCTTTGAATTTAATGCAATATCCCGTTACACTGGCCTTGCCGATTGTTTTTCCATAGGTATTGGGCAAATACGTTTTGTCGTCAATGCCCATGACATAGACAGAAATCCCTGAAGTGTTCGCACTGATTCCAATCTGGTAAAATTCCTTGGTTTTGCCATTGGCATATTGCAATGTTTGGGCACCATAGCCAATTTGTGGATTGGAAACAATTTTTCCTTTGTCGTCCTTCCCGTCAAAGAACCATAATATACAGTCTGGCATCACTTGGAGCATGAGTTGGTGCAAGCGTTCCATGTCGGCACGTTTTGGTTCCGGTTGACCGGCAATATACTTTTGGATCTGTTCTTGTGTTTTCATGTGATTCTGTGATAGGTTGCACTTTTGAAGAGTTCCCTTTATAGGTTCCCATATGCTGTGTTTTCTTCTTCCCGTGAATATGTCCTTGCCAATTAAAAGAGTAAGCTATCATTCAACCTTTCCATTCTTCCAAATTAGGTTTATATCCCTTAGTTTCTGCAGATCTTCAAGGGGATTGCCATTGACCAGAAGCATATTGGCCTTGCTGCCAACTTCCAGGAACCCTACGGGAATTCCCCATACCTTGGCCGGATTGCCGGTCGCTGTTTTTAACACCTCAATGTTGTTTATACCACTTTGGCCATAAATAATGAGTTCATTCACCAGGTCATCTCCCCAATTCAGGTCAAGGTTCCCGTTATCGGTCCCGGCCAAGAGGACTATATCGGCTTTGTGGACCCTTTTGATGACCTCCCTTAAATCCTCCATGGAAAGGAAATTTTCTTGGGCCCAGGCGGCAAAGGGACCCGCTTCATTTTCGGCAAATAAAATGGCCCTTTCGTTAATTAGTGCTGTGGGCACTACAAATGCCCCGCTCTCCCTTAGGATGTTCAATTTTTCATCGGTAAGCTCGGAATTGGTCGATAAATACCACAGGTGGACGAATCCATCCGGTCTCAGGGGGGCGGCCTGCACAATTTCATCCAGAGAGCCGATATGTACCACGGCCTTCAATCCTTTTGAATGGGTGTAATCAATAATTTTTCTTATGGAGTCATAGGGAAGGGATGGCAATCCTTCTGGATTTTCAAACCAGGGGCTCGATTCCTTTATTATCTTGATATAATCAGCACCTTCCCCTATGCGGTGATCCACGAATTGTTGGACTGAGACCGAATCGTTTATGGTTTCGATCCGTGGAGTGATCTGGGTCGGATGGCCCCCCGGAACCGTGGCCGAAACCCCGGCCGTATAATAATATGCATGGCCGTTTTCCAGGCCCAACTCCTTCATCCTGCCATCCCTGGACGGATCGCTGGCATGCATGCCCATATTAGCAAGGACTCCCGCCCTGTAGGCTTCTTTCAAGTGGGAAGCTTCCCAAATGTGGGCGTGGCTGTTCACCATTCCGGGCACAAGGTATTTGCCCGTGCCATCGATTACGGAATCCGATACCAGAGGCTTTACGCTTATAGCTGCTATGGAATCGGCGTTGATCGCAAGGTTAACCATGCCCAAATCCCTTTCCCCATCGAACAGGCCGACATTTTGAATTACCAAATCGTAGGTTCGATCGGCGGTACATGCCGCCAGCATCAAAACCCCTAGGCAGCCAAATATGGTTTTTTTCATGATCATTGTGGTTTTATTTGGAATGCCTGCTCACCTGAATATGTGTCACGAGCCAAGTACCGGACTTGAACTGCCAGATTCGACTGCTCGTTTCCCGTATGGTGTCCTGTTCCGATTTTAAGTAGTATTGCTCTACATAATCGAAGCCGACCGAGGGTTGAATGAGGTATTGCCGGGAATAAATGTCCAAGGTGTTTTTAGGTTCGATGTAGGAGCAATAGTCCAATATATTCTGATAGGTGAAGGCTTGGCCGTTTTCAAAAAAGAGAATGTCCCTATCGATCATGTCATTTCTGTCGTCACAGTCCCCGGCCGTGATATACAGTTCGTGAAAACGGGTCGCTTTTTTTATGAAATCTTCTTCTAATTGCTTCAAGTCCCTTTTATCATTGGAACACGAAATCAAGAGAATTGCAAAGGGGAAAAAAAGGGGTTGTATCTTTCCTTTTTTCAATTTGCGGATACTTGGAGAAATAATATCGGCAATGACCGGTAATGGGCATTTTGATGGGCGTCCCATGGTGGTATAGGTTAGATGACAAAGTTCGGCGGTGATGCGCCGGTCAAGGGGTTTTGTATGTTTGTCCCTATAGGGAGCCGGGTAGGCTTGCTCCCTTTATCCTTCGACCGGGGCCGGGTTCCTATCCGGGTCTCGGTTGACACGCGATGGGGGGGTCCGTGTCCATTCCAAATTGCCTCTTCGACGCCATTGATTTCAATCGTGCCGGGGCAATCACTCTGAAAAGTAGTGAAATCCGATTAAAGGCAGCGTCTCTTTGCCCGAAAAAAATCCAAAAATATGGGGCAATCGGTTCATTTAAGCTCCGAAAGCACCAATTTCTTCTGGCTCAAAGTGTTCTTCATGGCCTTTTCCCTTACTTTGGGATCATCGCTATGGATCAATTCAAAATATTCAGTGGGGACAACCTGCCAGGACAGGCCGTATTTGTCCTTGCACCATCCACAGGAACCTTCTTCCCCACCATTGGAAGTAAGGGCCTGCCAATAGTAATCCGTCTCAGCCTGGTCCTTGGTGTTGATCACAAATGAAACCGCTTCGTTGAACTTGAACAGGGGGCCGGCGGCCAATATGCTGAATTCCAAACCTGCAACTTCAAATACAGCGGTCTCCAAACCGAGATCGTTTCCGCTTTCGTCATGGTCAAACTTGCGAAAATCCTTCAAGGTGCCATCCTTGAAAATGGATAGGTAGTAGGCTGCCACAGCCCTGGCATCTTTTTCCACCCACAGACAGGGGGTGATCTTTTGAATTGCTTTGCTCATCGTATTGGGTTTTTAATTGTTGTGATCGGTTTATGGGATATTTTTGGACTGTTTTATTTCAAGCTCGTCAAAATACTGTCCAATTCGTTCAAGGTTGCGGTGAAACCTTCCTTGAAGCCCATTTCCATCATTCGTTCCATTCGTTCCAGGGATTCATTGTAGATTGAAATATCGACTTTCGTCCTGCCATTTTCTTCCGTGAAACTCAAATCCCAATCGGAACCCGGCAGATGGGGGGTCTGATCCTCATCCGCGAACACGCTCAAAAACTTGAAATTGGTTTTTGGGGTGATGGAAGTGTATTGTTGGAGTTGCCACATCTGCTTTCCCTCGGGGCTGACCATGGCGTAGAATCTACGTCCCCCGACCTTGAATTCCATCACTTTGGTTTTTGAAAGAAAGGGTTTGGGGGCCCACCATTGGTCAAGCAATTCCTTTTTGGTAAAAGCATCCCAAACCAGGGATAGTCCGGCTGCAAATTCCTTGGTCACATAGACTGTTTTTTTGGATTTGTCAACCCTGAAGTTGAATGATGAATTTGTGCTCATCCTCATTTTATTTGATTGTTGATAATAAATTGTCCAATTGATCGAATCGGTTTTCCCATAGGGTCCTGTATTGCTCCAACCATTTGTCCAACTCCTTCAATTTGTTGATTTCAAGACTATAGTAGATCTCTCTTCCCTGCTGTTCCTGACTTACGAGTTCACATTCTGTCAAAATGCGCAAATGTTTTGATACCGCCTGTCGGGTCGTATTGAAGTTTTCGGCAATTGCATTTGGGGTCATTGCCTGTACCGCGATCAAGGAAATGATGGCCCGTCTTGTCGGGTCCGCAATCGCTTGAAAAATGTCTCTTCTCATTGCACCTTTTTAAAACTTAGTGAAACCTATCGGTTGCAAATATAAGTGCAACCTTTCGGTTTCCCAAATTTATTTTCATTTTTTTCTAAGGTGGAAGGTTGAATTGGGATCCTTTGACTCGGAGTGTTTGGTCAGTTCTTGGTGTTCCCCATTTTACTTGGGCATTGGTGCATAGTACAATACAATGGCCCCTGAACCCAATACTTTTGTATTGTGGAGTTTCAACATGATCTTGGCCGCAATGTCATCAAAAAGAAACATGCCTTTCCCTTCGATGACCGGGTGGACACAAATTTGAAATTCATCGATGAGATTGCTGTTGAGAAGTTGGACGATCAAACTGCGGCTTCCAACAAGAATGTCTTTTTCCTGTTGCTGTTTGAGCTCCAAAACCATTTTATCAAGGGGTTTGTTCGCAAGTTTTGCACTGTCCCAACCGCTGTCCGTTAGGGTATTGGAGAAGACAATCTTTTGGATCTTGTCTATTGAACTAGCAAAGTCGTCCATCGACCTGTCCCCTGAAGGATTTTGCAGAAGGGTTTGCCAAAACTTCATAAGTTTGTAGGTGGTCCTTCCATATAAAATGGTTCCCGCATGATCCAAAAGGTTGGAATAATGTTGGTGCAGTCCTTCGTCCGCAATTCCTGTGGTATGGTCACATACCCCATCAAGGGTCATATTGAATGCCGCTATTACTTTTCCCATATTCAATACATCAAGGTTGCCACAACAATAACGGAAATCAGGACCAATAAATTGGCCAAGGCCATTCTCAGGAACTGCCTCATAGCGGTTCGATTGATTAAAAATGGAGTACGACCAAAACTACTGTTTTTTGAATAAGCAGGTCCAGGACCTCCCGTATCGCCGTGGGCCATACTTTCCGGAACACAACCTGGGTACCGTTCCGTTCATTTGGTACGTCCTTCCACTATCTTATCGTATTCAATGTCATTCGGCTCCCACAATTCCAACTTGTTTCCCTCGATGTCCATGATATGGGCAAATTTGCCGTACTGAAAAGATTCCACTTCACCAATTATGGTTACCCCCTGTCTTTTTAGTTCCCCGATCAACCGATCCAGGTCCTCCACCCTATAATTGATCATAAATTCCTTTTGGGACGGTTCAAAATGCGAACTGTTCTCCGCGGAAGGACTCCACTGCGTAAATCCTTTTTTAGTGGGATCCCCCTGTTGTCGCCATTCAAAATTGGTGCCCCATCCGTCGGTGTCAAGTCCTAAATTCCTCTTGTACCATTCCTTCATTTTATCGGGATTCCGGCATTTGAAAAAAATGCCTCCCAAACCAGTTACCTTTTTCATATCCAATGCGTTTTCAAATGGTAAATTCAATAATAGCGACCATCCGCCAAGAGCCCCAAGACGGCAATTGGTGGTCATCCCAGTGGAAAGCTACAATTTTTAATCGCTACCAGAATTCCATAATACGGGATATTCTCCCCTTTTCAAACTCAAATAGGGTCATTTGGGGCTCCCCTTGCTCGAGTACATCCCCCTTTTTTTCAATAAAGTGTTTTTGGACGGCACAGGCATTCAATCCAGTGATTTTTTTGGCGATTTTAATGTCAGCAATACTCCCGTCATAAGCTCCATTTTTTTGATTCCTGAGATATCCGACATACAGGTCCTCCCGGGTGTAGGTCCCCCCATATTTTGGATGGACGTATACAAACTCATCCGTAAAAAGATCAAAGAGCCTATCGACATCCTCCACTGTCGAGTTCGGTTGGAATATAATACTATTCAGTTCGTAATATTTCCCAATCACTGCATTCAATGAATCCTTGTGGGCCGTTGTGGCATCCTGTGCGAAGAGGCCGGTTGAAAATAAGATCAAAAAAATGGAAGCTGAAATTCTCAAATGGGTTCTCATAACTGATTGTTGTTTGGTTGAGATGAAACCTCAGACCGCGGAAATGGAGCCATGGACCGGGTTCGACTTTTTTAATCGCCTTTTAATTTGGAGTAAATGTCAATGTCCAGGAAAGCGCCATTTTTGATTTCACATTCCCTCATGGTGCCCTCTAGTTTGAAATCCATTTTTTCAATGGCCTTTTTGCACCTGTCGTTTTTACTGTCCACAAATCCCTCGATCCTATTTAAACCCAGACTCTCGAATCCGTGTTTACAGATCAATGGAAAAGCTTCTTGCATGAATCCTTTCCCCCAGAATTCGGGCAAGAGCCAAAATCCAATTTCAGCTTTTTTGTGTTTCTTGCTCAGTCCATTGAAACCTCCGGCTCCATAAAAAATTCTGTTTTCACTTGAGCATATCCCCCACCAAATACCGGTCCCTGTTTGTTCCAGATTTTTGAACCAGTTCATTTGCTCTTCAACGGCTTTCAAATTGTCATAACCAACCCCATAATATCTTATTACTTCAGGATTTGAAAGACCATGGTATATGTTTTCAATGTCTTCTTGTTCTATCTGTCTCAATAAAAGCCGATCCGATCTTAAGGTTGGAAAGGAAATGGATTCCATTATATAGTTTCATTGTCTCGGTTGTACTTCAGGGCCCGGGGCCGGCTTTTGCTCAATGCCGAATTTTAGGGTACTTTTGGTTTTCGGACCATTAAATTTAGTGTAAATTATTTTTATGGCCACACCTTTGCTCCTATTTTACAGGGTAGTTCAGGGGTCGACCCTAGAAAATCGTTTCCATTTCTAGGTTCCATAATGCTTTCGACCCAATCCTTTTCCATGGACGCAGTCCCCTTGGCCCAAACCCCATGTAGGGGGTTGTGTATTTTGTTAATCGTTTTTCCTTTTCGATGCTTTTGCCTTGTCGTTAAAATCAAGGCAAAGGTTCACCCAAAATTCAAAGTCTTTCTTGTTTTCATATCCAATGGGTTCAACTTAGCAATAACCTTTGTATTGTTTCCCTTTCATTATCATGGGCAGGAAGCCCGTCCTTTTGGCCAATTCATTGGTTAAAGAAGGGTCGAATCGAGACATTAATCGATCCTTTCCCACATTGAAGCACATTTTTCCATTGACCAGAAAAGCCAAACCCCGAACATTTTCTTTTCTTCGATTTTTAGTCCCTGAATGCCTGAAAGACATTCCCTGGTCCTTTCCGCTAGATTGGTACTGTATGCGATATGAACCGGGTTTTAAAAGGATAATCCTGGATACAATATATGATTTCCGATGGAAAATAGATCAAGCTCCAAATTGCCGGAGGTGATGATCGAGATGTTTGTACATTCCAATGCTCCATTCCCTGGGTGTCATCTTGCCAAAAGAAGTTGTGGGTATTTCACAGCGATAACGCCACCGCTTCGGTGTCCTATTTTTCATTCGCCAAATTCCTTGGGATACTCAACTGTTCCATAGACTCCATCAAGTCCGTTTTCGACCAGTTCGATTGCCATACAATTTTCTTTTGGCACATCGAAAGGCAATTCAATTCCAAAACTGTCAGCTAGTGTGCGGAAATTT
>CALDPL010000510.1 GCA_937911965.1 uncultured Allomuricauda sp.
CGTATTGTTCAAAGTTTGAAAAAGGCTGGTACCAGCAATCCCGTTTTTGTTTTGGATGAAATTGATAAAATTTCAGCAAGCAATCAGGGCGACCCATCATCGGCGATGCTCGAGGTGCTTGACCCCGAACAAAACAATTCATTTTATGACAACTTTTTGGAACTGGGTTACGATCTTTCAAAAGTAATGTTTATCGCCACATCCAATAGTTTGAGTACCATTCAGCCCGCATTGCTGGACCGGATGGAAATTATAAACGTTACGGGCTATACCATTGAAGAAAAAGTGGAAATCGCAAGGCAGCACTTGTTCCCCAAACAACTCAAGGAACACGGCCTGACCTCCAAGGACCTGAAGATCGGCAAACGCCAATTAGAAAAGATCGTAGAGGGGTATACCCGGGAATCCGGGGTCCGTGGATTGGAGAAACAACTGGCCAAAATGGTCCGATATGCGGCCAAATCCATTGCGATGGAGGAAGAGTACAGGGTCGCTGTCAACGCGGAGGATATTGAAAAGATCCTGGGCCCGGCCCGGTTGGAACGCGACAAATACGAGAACAACGAGGTGGCCGGGGTGGTCACCGGCCTGGCTTGGACCGCAGTGGGGGGCGACATTCTGTTCATAGAATCCATTCTCTCCAAGGGAAAAGGGCAGTTGAACATTACCGGAAACCTTGGAAAGGTGATGAAGGAATCCGCCACCATTGCCCTGGAGTACATCAAATCCAATGCCGAAGCCTTTGGGTTGGGTTCCCTGGTGTTCGAAGATTATAACGTGCACATACACGTCCCGGAAGGGGCCACCCCAAAGGATGGTCCCAGTGCGGGCATTACCATGTTGACCTCCTTGGTATCCCTGTTCACCCAGCGCAAGGTCAAAAAAAGTCTGGCCATGACCGGGGAGATCACCCTCAGGGGCAAGGTACTGCCCGTCGGGGGGATCAAGGAAAAGATCTTGGCGGCCAAAAGGGCAAAGATCAAGGAGATCATCCTCAGTGCGGAGAACCGGAAGGATGTCACGGAAATAAAGGAAGAGTACCTCAAGGGACTCACCTTCCATTATGTGAACGATATGAGCGAGGTCATCGAATTGGCGATCACGGACCAAAAAGTAAAAGGGGCCAAAAAACTTTGAACCCTTGAACCAATTTAGAAACCCATGAAAAAAATCACCATTGCCCTGGATGGACACTCCTCCACCGGGAAAAGTACCATTGCCCGACGACTGGCCGCCGCCCTGGGCTATGTATACGTGGACACCGGGGCCATGTACCGTGCTGTGACCCTGTTTGCCCTAGAGCGGGGACTGATCGACGAGCAAGGGGAAATCGACCTGCCGGGGCTCGTGGGATCCCTGTCCGAGGCCAGCCTGGAGTTCATTCCGGACGCCGACAGTGGGCGCTCCCATATGCACCTGAACGGAAGGAACGTCGAACGGGAAATCCGGACCATGAGGGTCTCCAACCTGGTGAGCAAAGTGTCCGCCATAGCCGAGGTCCGGGAGATGTTGGTGGAAATGCAGCAAAAAATGGGGCAGAAAAAGGGCATTGTGATGGATGGAAGGGACATAGGCACCGTGGTCTTCCCTGAGGCGGAACTCAAACTCTTTTTGACGGCCTCCCCGGAAACCCGGGCCGCCAGGCGGTACAAGGAACTGCTCGATAGGGGGGAGGATGTCGGGTATGCCGAGGTCCTGAAAAATGTACAGGAACGGGACCGGATCGATTCCACCCGGGCCATATCCCCCTTGAAAAGGGCCAAGGATGCCATAGCCTTTGACAACAGTGACATGGGGCTGGAGGAGCAGTTTGAACGCATCCACTATTACGCCCTTAGGCTGATCCAGAAGCTCAGCGACCAGGGCGACAAGTGAAATGATTCCCTTAAAAAGAAAGCCCGGGCCCCGGGGACATCCAAAAATCCCAAGAGGCCCGGGCGTTCACCCAAAAAAATCCTATCAGAGGTTTGGGATCACCAAAACCTGATCGGGATGGATCACATCCGGATTCTTCAGGATATTGGTGTTGGCTTCAAATATTTTTTTGTACTTCATGGGATCCCCGTAATAATGTTTGGAGATCTTGCTCAGGGATTCCCCGCTCTTGACCGTGTGCCTGTGGTAGACCGAATCGTCCTCCACGGTGATGTTGGCCTTTATGTCCGAGGGTTTCTCGCCCCCGATTTCCTTGATCTTGTCCCAAAGAATGTTCTTTTCATAAGGGGTCGCGGCCATTCCCTTGATCTTTAGGATGCCCCCTTCCTCAACGACATCCCCGTTCCTTATGTTCAACTTTAGACCCAGGTCCAATACGGGTTGGTACTTTGCTTTTGTGCTCATGATTTTTATAGTTAAAATTAGAGTCTTCAATATAATAAAATGCGGCCATTTTCCCATTAAAATCACCCATTACTTTATTGCATCAAAGCTTTGGTCCCGTATTGTTTGTGAATCAAATAATTAATTGTATTTTTGCACACCTTTTTGGCAAGGAAGCAAGGAAAAAAGGGACCGTAAACGGATAAAAATCACTTTCGCATCGATTGTCGCGCCCTTGTAGAATGCGAAATACAAATTTTAGATCAGCAAATGGCTGAAGAAAAAACAAATGTTGAGGTGGAAGAAACCACCGCAACCGTGGAAAAGGAACAGACACTTCCCCAACGGGACCCTCAGGAATTCCTGGACAGTTTTGATTGGGACAAGTACGAGGAAGGAATTGAACGCGTCGATGACAAGAAACTGAAGGAATTCGAGACCTTGGTCGAGGAGAACTTCGTGGACACTGCCGATGAGGAAGTGGTCCAGGGGACCGTGGTCCACATGACGGACCGAGAGGCCATCATCGACATCAATGCCAAATCCGAAGGGGTCATTTCCCTGAACGAGTTCCGATATAATCCGGACCTTAAGGTCGGGGACAAAGTAGAGGTGCTCATCGATATCCGTGAGGACAAGACGGGACAATTGGTACTCTCACACCGTAAGGCGAGGACCATCATGGCCTGGGAGCGCGTTAACGACGCCCACGACAAGGAGGAGATCGTCACCGGTTTCGTCAAGTGCAGGACCAAGGGGGGCATGATCGTCGATGTATTCGGGATCGAGGCCTTTTTGCCCGGTTCACAAATCGATGTCAAACCCATCAGGGACTACGATCAATACGTGGGCAAGACCATGGAGTTCAAAGTGGTCAAGATCAACCATGAGTTCAAGAACGTGGTGGTTTCCCACAAGGCTTTGATCGAAGCGGATATAGAGGAACAGAAGAAAGAGATCATTGGCCAATTGGAAAAAGGCCAGGTATTGGAAGGCGTGGTCAAGAACATTACCTCCTATGGAGTGTTCATCGATCTTGGCGGAGTGGATGGATTGGTCCACATCACCGACCTCTCCTGGAGCAGGATCAACCACCCCAACGAAGTGGTGGAACTCGATCAGAAGCTCAATGTGGTCATCCTTGATTTTGACGACAACAAATCCAGGATCCAATTGGGTCTGAAACAATTGGAAAAACACCCATGGGATGCCCTTGGGGACGATATCAAAATAGGGGACCAGGTCAAAGGAAAAGTAGTGGTCATTGCCGACTACGGGGCCTTTATCGAAGTTGCCGAAGGCGTGGAAGGCCTGATACACGTTTCCGAAATGTCATGGTCCACCCATTTGAGGTCGGCCCAGGATTTTGTAAAGGTCGGGGACGAAGTGGATGCCGTGGTCTTGACAATGGACCGGGAAGATCGCAAAATGTCTTTGGGCATCAAGCAATTGACCCCGGACCCATGGACCGATATCACTTCCAAATACCCAGTGGGATCCAGGCATAAGGGAATCGTCAGAAACTTCACCAATTTCGGCGTATTCGTCGAGTTGGAGGAAGGCATCGACGGACTGATCTATATTTCGGACCTGTCCTGGACCAAGAAGGTCAAGCATCCCTCCGAGTTCGTCACCGTGGGCGATACCTTGGAGGTTGAGGTCCTTGAACTGGATGTCGATGGCCGTAAATTGAGCCTGGGACACAAACAGACCACTGAGAACCCTTGGGACAAATACGCCGAGGACTTTGCCGAGGGCACCGTTCACGAAGCTGCCATTGCAGAAGTCGTGGACAAAGGGGCCACCATCAACTTCAACGAGGACATTGTGGGCTTTGTGCCTTCAAGACATATGGAGAAGGAAGATGGCAAGAAGTTGGTCAAAGGAGAACAGGCCGAGTTCAAGATCATTGAGTTCAACAAGGACTTCAAACGGGTTGTGGCCAGCCACACCGCGATCTTCAGGGAACAGGAAGAGCACAATGTCAAGGCTGCCAAGAAACGCGCCTCCTCATCCGATGAGGCAGCGCCGACCCTTGGGGATGCCAATGCACAATTGCAGGCATTGAAGGATAAAATGGAGGCCGCTTCAAAGAAGAAGTAAGCGAACCTTCAAACCAAGACCTAAGCCCCGCTGGAAACAGTCGGGGCTTTTTTTGTGCCTTTACCATTCTAAAGAATTGATTACTTTTGTGTACAACAGAGTCGGTCTCGCACACATGGGTCAAAAAGTATTGCTCACTTCAAAGGAAATCAACATCATACTCCACCGGCTGGCGTGCCAGCTCTTGGAAAACCATCTGGATTTCAAGGAAACCGCCCTTGTGGGGATTCAGCCCAGGGGGGTGTTTCTTGCCGAAAGGCTGGCCAAGATCCTCAAGACCGAATACGGGGTCAAGGATATTGCCCTCGGCTTTTTGGACATCACTTTTTTCAGGGACGATTTTGGAAGGGGGGAAATCCTAAGGGCCAATAGCACCAAAATGGAATTTTTGGTGGAGGACAAAAAAGTGGTCTTCATCGACGATGTGCTGTATACGGGAAGGAGTATCAGGGCCGCCTTGACGGCCATACAGTCCTTTGGTCGTCCGCGGAGCATCGAACTGTTGACCCTGATCGACAGAAGGTTCAGCAGGCACCTGCCCATACAGCCCAATTATAGGGGAAGGCAGGTGGATGCGATAGGTGATGAGAAGGTAAAGGTGATGTGGGAAGCGAACGACGGGGAGGATTTGGTTTATTTAGTCAGCAAATAAAAGGGTATGGGTGAATTGAGTGTAAATCATTTGTTGGGAATCAAATACCTGAACAAAAAGGACATAACGCTCATTATGGAAACCGCGGACAATTTCAAGGAGGTGATCAACCGGTCCATCAAAAAGGTGCCCACCTTGAGGGACGTGACCATTGCCAATATATTTTTCGAGAACAGCACCCGCACCAGGCTTTCCTTTGAACTGGCGGAAAAAAGGCTGTCGGCGGATGTGGTGAATTTTTCTTCCGCAAACAGTTCGGTGAAAAAAGGAGAATCGCTCATGGACACCGTAAACAACATCCTGGCCATGAAAGTGGACATGGTCGTAATGAGGCACAGCAGTGCCGGCAGTCCCCATTTTCTGTCCAAAAATATCGAAGCCAATGTCATCAACGCCGGAGACGGCACCCATGAACACCCCACCCAGGCACTTTTGGATGCTTTTTCCATCAGGGAAAAGTTGGGCGATGTAGCGGGCAGAAAAGTTGCCATTATCGGCGACATCCTTCATTCCCGGGTGGCGTTGTCGAATATTTTTTGCCTGCAAAAACTGGGCGCCGAAGTAATGGTATGCGGACCGACCACATTGATACCCAAATATATTCATACCTTGGGCGTGCGTGTGGAGCATAATCTGCTAAACGCGTTGAACTGGTGTGATGTAGCAAATATTCTCCGCATTCAATTAGAAAGGCAGTATATCGCTTATTTCCCGTCATTACGCGAGTACACCATGATGTATGGCGTTACCATGCCCGAAACCGGTGTGAGCCGCCTGGTTGGCGTGAAAATGGATGAAGTTGCTTAGAAATTA
>CALDPL010000511.1 GCA_937911965.1 uncultured Allomuricauda sp.
GAGCGAAATAAGCCTTATGCTCACATTCGCTTAGGGAAAAATTTAAAATTTTCTTCTCCGAATGCGTTTTTTGCCGAGAAAAAAGAAATTGTAGATATTTCATACGCCGGCGATATTGTTGGTTTGCACGATACCGGAAACTTCAAGATCGGGGATACCCTTACCAGCGGGGAAGTACTGCATTACAAAGGAATTCCAAGCTTCTCCCCGGAACATTTCAGGTACATCAACAATGCCGACCCCATGAAGGCCAAACAGCTCTACAAGGGCATTGACCAATTGATGGACGAAGGGGTGGCCCAGTTGTTCACCGTGGAGATGAACGGAAGGAAGGTGATCGGAACCGTGGGAGCCCTTCAGTACGAAGTGATCCAATACCGTTTGGAACATGAATACGGGGCCAAATGTACCTATGAGAACTTCCCTGTTCACAAGGCCTGCTGGGTCGATCCCGAAGATGCCAACAATGAGGAGTTCAAAGAATTCAAACGGGTAAAACAGAAGTTCCTGGCCACGGACAAACGCGGACAATTGGTCTTTTTGGCGGATTCCCCCTTTTCCCTACAGATGACCCAACAGAAATACCCTTCGGTCAGGCTTCACTTCACTTCGGAATTCGATTGAAGTAGATTGTGCCAAAAAGCGGTCTATGCCTCCCCAGTGGGCCCAAAATTCAAAGGAATTACAGGTTGGTCGTAATCCTTGATGGTCCCGTGGGTCTTTTCAAAACGGGCCACATTGTCCCCTAGGGCCTTTAGAAACTTTTTGGCGTGCTGGGGGGTAAGGATGATCCGGCTCTTTACCTTGGCCTTGGGTGCCCCGGGCATCATACTGATGAAATCCACCACAAATTCCGATACGGAATGGTTGATGATGGCCAGATTGGAATAGGTTCCCTCTGCCGTTTTTTCATCCAGTTCTATATTGATCTGCTTCTGATTTTTATCGGACATATATCGTACAATTTTGAGTGCTAAAAAAAACCCCGGCCTTTCGGCCAGGGTCTATTAAGGGTCTTCTCAGAACTTGAATTCCTCCTTTCGGGCCATGATCTCATCGTATTCCTCCTTGGAACCCACGATGATACTGTCATAATCCCTCATACCGGTACCGGCAGGAATCTTATGTCCCACGATCACATTCTCCTTCAATCCCTCCAGGGCATCGACCTTACCGCTCACTGCGGCCTCGTTCAACACCTTGGTGGTCTCCTGGAAGGAGGCTGCGGATATGAACGACTTGGTCTGCAAAGAGGCCCTGGTGATTCCCTGCAAGATCGGGGTGGCCGTGGCCGCCACGGCATCCCGTGCGGAGACCAGGTTCTTGTCCTCTCGCTTAAGGATGGAGTTTTCGTCCCGCAGCTGTCGTGCCGTAACGATCTGTCCCGGCTTCAACCGTTCGGAATCTCCCGCATCCTCCACGACTTTCTTCCCAAAGATCTCATCGTTCTCATTGATGAAATCATCCTTGTGGACCAATTGGTTCTCCAAGAAGGTGGTATCCCCGGAATCCTCGATCTGTACCTTGCGCATCATCTGTCGGACAACCACTTCAAAGTGTTTGTCGTTGATCTTCACACCCTGAAGGCGGTAGACTTCCTGAACCTCGTTCACCAGGTATTGCTGTACTGCTGAAGGGCCTTTGATGGCCAAGATGTCCTCTGGGGTAATGGAGCCATCGGACAGGGCCATCCCCGCACGTACGTAGTCGTTTTCCTGGACCAGGATCTGGTTGGAAAGCTTGACCAGGTACTTCTTCAGCTCCCCGGCCTTGGATTCAATGATGATCTCACGGTTTCCGCGCTTGATCTTCCCAAAGGATACCACGCCGTCGATCTCGGTGACCACAGCGGGGTTGGAAGGGTTACGGGCCTCAAAGAGCTCGGTGACCCTGGGAAGACCTCCGGTGATATCGCCCGCGCCGTGGCGTGCGGCGACAGCGCGCTGGCGTTGCGCACGCCTGCTCGCACCGCGCGCGCCTGCGCGTGGAGATCGGTCGGCTGCGCGCCGAGTTGAGCA
>CALDPL010000512.1 GCA_937911965.1 uncultured Allomuricauda sp.
CTACCTGGCCCAACTCCTGGCAAAAGAACAGCGGGAACACGACAAGAATCCCTTTGGGGAACAGCGCTCCCAAACGGAAATACAGCAATTATTGTACTACCAGCCCCTTTTGGGGTACGATATGAACCTTTCCTTCCCGGATGATGGCCCCATCGATCCGAGATACGAAAGGGCCTTTATCGGACTTCTTTCCGGCAACGAGCTAGATCCCCCACCCAAGCATGTTTGATCCCCCACCCTTGTACCGATAACCGCCCTTCCCGATTCCATTGGATGGGCTGAAGGTCGGTACCCTTGATTTATTTACAATATTTAGATTCCGATGTCACAATGAAAAAGAATACTTCGTTGGGGTCGGGTCCGTCATCGTGGCGACAGGGTTTCTGTCGGGCGGTCCTACCCCTAATGTTGGCCTGCATTTCCATGACAGGGGGCAGCTTGTACGCACAGGAGCCCCTCCTGCGGCCATGGGTGGATTCCATAGTGCCCATCGATCTGGGGGAAGTGATCCTGATCTCCTCCCATATCAGGAATTTGGAACACCGTTCCCAGCCCAATCCCCTTTCCTTTTTGGACCAATACCTGGAGGACTCCAAAAAGGTGTCCATGGTCAAGCGGGGGGGCTATGCGTGGGAGCCGATGCTCAATGATATGGAGTCCCAACGCCTGTCCATCACCATTGATGGGATGCGGATCTTTGGGGCCTGTACCGATAAAATGGATCCCATCACCTCGTATGTGGATGTTTCAAACCTTTCCCAAGTCCAAGTGCAGAGCGGACAGCAGGGGACCCGGCACGGGAACACCATTGGGGGTTCCCTGGACCTGCGCCTGGAAAAGAGCAACTTCAGGCCCTTGGGATGGGAAGGCAGCATTGAATCCGGATTCGAATCCAACAATTCCGCCTATATCGTCTCGGGGGAACTCAATCATTCCAACGAAAATTTCTATGTGGACACGGACCTGATCTACCGCAAGGCCGAAAACTATTCCGCCGGCGGGGGCATGGAGGTGGCCCATTCCCAATTTGAGAAGTTCAACCTTTCCGCCAATGCGGGGTATAAGGTCAGCGCGAATGATCGGTTATCCGCCAGTTTTATATTCGATCAGGCCAATGATGTGGGCTATCCGGCCCTTCCCATGGATGTTTCCCTGGCCAGGGCCTTTATCGGCTCCCTGGCCTGGACCCGTGACAAAGGCCCGGGAAGATTCAGGAATTGGGAGAGCAAGCTCTACGCCAACACCATAACCCACATCATGGACGACAGCCAAAGGCCGGATGTTCCGATTCGCATGGACATGCCGGGACAGAGTGACACCTATGGATTATATTCCCGGATGGAACTCCCCGGGGAAGCACATAAAATCTTGGCAAAGGTGGACGGGTACTACAACCGCTCCTATGCCGAAATGACCATGTATCCCAATGATCCAGGACAGGGGGCAATGTTCATGTTGACCTGGCCGGATGTCAGGACCTTGGCCTTGGGGCTCTACCTCGAGGACAAGATCCAATGGGACGGGAGCAGTATGGAACTCTCGACCCGTCTTGGACTCCAATCCTTCCATGTGGCCGATCGCTTCGGTCTGGGAAGTCTTGAGATTTTCCACCCCGATATGGAAGCGCGACAGCAACGGTTTCTCAAGAGTGTTTCCGCACGCTACCACAGGGACTTTGGGAAGCTGCACCTCAGCGGGGGCCTCGCCTATGGGGAACGGGCCCCTTCGGTTTCCGAGGGTTTTGGGTTCTATCTGTTCAACAGTTTTGACAATCACGATTATATTGGGGACCCGGACCTAAAAAATGAAAAGGCCCTGGAGACCGTGATCGCCCTTGGATTGGACCTAAAGGACCTGGATGTCACCCTGGAAGGAAACCATTTTCACACCATGGACTTTATCATCGGAGAGGTGGATCTGGGGTTGGATCCCATGACCATCGGGGCCGATGGGGTAAAAATGTACTCCAATCTTAGGTATGCAAACCTGTACAACATTTCCCTGGAAGTGGAGCACGAGGTCTTTCATGCCTTACGGTGGAGCGCAAGGGCATCCCATCACAGGGGCAAGGACCACAACGGAAGAAACCTTCCCTTTATCAGTCCCTTCACCTATGGGGGGCGTTTGAGCTATGCCCATGCGGATTTCAGCATGGACATCAATATGTTCGGAGCCCTGGCCCAGCGCAATTTCAGCCCGGAATTCGGGGAAGATCGCAGCCCCGCCCATACCGTGTTTTCCGTTTCCATGGGCAAATCCCTTGCCCTGGGTGGGGATACCGTGGCCATAAAGGCGGGAGTGGACAACATTTTCGATCGCCTCTACTCCACCTATTCGGATTGGAACAACATTCCCCGCATGGGAAGGAATTTCCATATCTCCCTCTCCTATGCCTTCAATTGACAAAAACCAATAATGGACATTAAAAATAAAAAGATGAAATTCATAAAATCAATTTTGACCCTGATTCTAATTTCCTCCGTATCGATTTCCTGTTCGGACAGTTCGGATGACCCCATTGCCATCGATGAAAATCCCCTCGAGGGATACCATTTGTTGGAACGTATACAGGCCAATGGCCATATAGTGGAAATCCATTCCGAGCAACAGGGCCTTGTCACCGGTTACAACGAACTGTTTCTCCGCATCAAGGAAGGGGATCGGTACGTATCCGATGCGGAACTCTCCTGGAACCCCCTGATGCACATGACCACAATGGTGCATTCGGCACCAAAATCCCCCTTGACGACAACCTCCGATAAAACGGTCCATCACGGCCATCTCATTTTTCAGATGCCCGGCAATGAGGTCGAATATTGGGAATTGGAACTGCAATACGCCTTCGGGGGCAAGACCTATCAACTCAGCCAACAATTGGAGGTCAGGGAGCCCGCTGACGGGAACAGGACCGTCAATGTCTTTACCGGCACCGATGGGGTCCGCTATATCCTGGCCATGATGCCCCTGTCCCCAAAAGTGGCGATCAACGATTTTTCGGCCCGGCTCTATAAGATGGAGAACATGTTGGAATTCCTTCCGGTGGAGGGATACCGCATAGCCCTGGATCCAAGAATGCCCGGCATGGGCAACCACGGCTCCCCAAACAATGTGGACCTTACCTATGACGACTCCCTGAAACAATACACCGGAAAACTTTCCCTGACCATGACGGGCTATTGGAAGGTCAACCTAAAGCTCCTCAACGCCGCGGATCAGGTCTTGGGGGGCGAGGATGTCACTGATGATAACCAGCAGAGTTCCCTGTTCTTTGAACTGGAATTCTAAGGCACAGAGGATATACTCGAAAAAGTGAAGTAAAGCCGTCCCTTGGGATGGCTTTTTTTTTGGGTCGACTTTTTCCCCTTCCAGGGATTTCCAACAAATATGGATCAGGTGATGATTGTCATGTTTTAAGCAATTTGTCAAGGCTAATTTTGCTTAAAATACAATTGATCCTTAGGATGATAACAAGTTTGACCCCAATGTTTCCCAATATCCATCGACGGTCGGTGCCCCAAAGGACCGATGGACCCAAGGGGATGTGTGCCAAAGGAACTTTAAATCCAAACATATGAACCCAATCATTAAATCCAGTGTCTTTTTGGGAGCGGCCCTAGGCCTTTTTCTCCTTATGGGCTGTAAGGGCGAAACCCCGCCCGGGGCCCCCTCCTCCCCGACCCAAGCGGCTTCCGTCCCCCAAAGTAATAAGGGACAAGCCTTTATCCAGGACGATGAATCCCGGCCCAATGTGCTTCAGATCGCCCTTGGATCGCCCGATCATTCCACCTTGGTCGCCGCCGTACAGGCCGCGGGCCTGGAGAATGCCCTGGTCAATGCAGGCCCCTTGATGGTATTTGCCCCTACAAACGAGGCCTTTGATGCTTTGCCCGCCGGTACCCTGGAAGGACTTTTGGAACCGGGGAACAAAGAGGCCCTGGCCAATATCCTTCAATACCATGTCACCCCGGGAAATTATTCCAAGGATTTTTTGAAAAAGTTCCAAAGATTGGGACAGGCCAACAACCAAAATGTTCCGGTCGAACAGCGGGACGGTGAGGTCTATGTCGGGGGCGCCAAGATAATCGCCAGTATAAACGCGGGCAACGGCATTGTCCATGTCGTGGACAAGGTAATGCTTCCCTCGTCCGAACAATAAACAAGCAATTAAAACCTAAAACAATGAGAATGCACAAACATTTGTTTTTATCCCTGGGAACGGCCCTTTTGCTGTTTTCCTGCGGACAACAGAACAAGGGGGGCAACGGAGCGCTCTCCTCGAGCAATGCGGAGAAGGTCTACGTGG
>CALDPL010000513.1 GCA_937911965.1 uncultured Allomuricauda sp.
AACGACTTGCCGTAGAGGATCTCGTTTTCGAGGAAGATCACCGGGTTCGGATCGCGGATCGCCGATTTCAGCAGCCCCTTGGCATCCCGTGGAAAGGCGGGATAAACCACCTTGAGTCCAGGGGTCTTGGTAAACCAGGCCTCGTTGGTCTGGGAGTGGAAGGGGCCTGCGCCCATGCCTCCCCCACAGGGCATTCGCACCACGACATCGGCCTTTTCGTTCCATCTGTAGTGGACCTTGGCCAGATAGTTCACAATGGGATTGAAGCCCGTGCTCACAAAATCCGCGAACTGCATTTCCACCACGGCCTTCATCCCCGCGATGGAAAGCCCCATGGCCGCGGAGACCACGACGGATTCACAGATGGGGGTGTTCCTCACCCGGCTCTTGCCAAATTTGTCCACAAAACCTTCGGTGACCTTGAAGACCCCTCCATAATCCGCAATATCCTGACCCATGATGACCAGTTCATTGTGGCGGTACATGGATTGTTCAAGGCCCTGGGAGACGGCATCCACAAAACGGATGTTCTTGGATTCCCCCTTGGCCTCTACATCGGTGTATTCGAATTTGTGGTACACATCCCCCAGTTCCCGGTCCAGGTCAAAGGGTACCGGGGGTTCCTCAAATGCCAATTTTAGATGGTCCTCGAATTCCTTGGAAAAACCATCCTTGATTTCCCCAATGAGTTCTTGGGTGAGCTCTCCCTGCTCCATGAGGAACTCCTCATAATTGGATATGGGGTCCTTCTTTGCCCAATCCCGCATCAATTTTTCAGAGACGTATTTGGTGCCACTGGCCTCTTCATGGCCTCGCATCCGGAAGGTCCTGAACTCCAACAGCACCGGCCTCGGTCTTTTTCGCATGGCCTTGCAAAGCTCGTCCACCTTGTTGTACACTTCCAGGATATTGTTTCCGTCGATGATCCGGGACTCCATCCCATACCCCTTGGCCCGATCCACGAGGTTCTCGCAATTGTACTGCTCCCGGGTGGGGGTCGATAGGCCGTAGCCATTGTTCTCAATACAGAACAGCACCGGCAATTTCCATACGGAGGCCAGGTTCAGGGCCTCGTGAAAATCCCCTTCACTGGTCCCTCCTTCCCCGGTAAAGACGGCGGTCACCCTTTTGCTCCGTCTGAGCATCCCGGCCAGGGCAATCCCGCTGGCCACTCCCAATTGGGGCCCCAAATGGGAAATCATCCCCACAATTGCATACTGCTGGGTGCCAAAGTGAAAACTGCGGTCCCTTCCTTTGGTAAACCCGCTCTCCTTTCCCTGCCATTGGGCAAAAAGCCGGTTCAACGGGATGTTCCTCGAGGTGAACACCCCGAGGTTCCGGTGCATGGGAAGAATGTATTCGTCCGATTTCAGGGCCTGGGCGATCCCCACCGAAATGGCCTCCTGTCCAATTCCGCTGAACCACTTTGATATCTTGCCCTGCCGAAGCAGGACCAACATCTTTTCCTCGATCATTCTGGGTTTTAGCATTCCCTTGTAGAGCTCCAGCAAAACATGCCGGTCAAGGTCGCCAATATGGTATCTCATAATGTGAAATTCAAAGATTCAAAAGTAGTGAAAACCGCTCCATTTTCCTTAAAATCACGCAAAGGTTCCGCATTATTCATTACTTTTGGACTTACTACAAATAAGTGGCCTATGAGTGCGATTCCAAGTGTTGATCTTGGGGACTTTATCTCCGGGGATTCTTCCCGAAAGGAAAAATTTGTCAAGGAAATCGGTGCCGCCTTCGAGGGCATTGGCTTTGTGGCCCTGAGCGGCCATTTCCTATCCGATGCCCTAGTGGAGGAACTTTATGCCGAAATCAAACAATTCTTTGGGCTGCCCCAGCAGGTCAAGGACAAATACGAAATCCCGGGCATTGGGGGTCAAAGGGGCTACACCTCCTTTGGAAAGGAACACGCCAAGGGAAGGAAGGAAGGGGATCTGAAGGAATTTTGGCATTTTGGGCAATATGTGGAGGACAATCCCGAATTGGAGGCCCAGTACCCGGACAATGTCATTATGGAAGAATTGCCCAATTTCAACAAAGTGGGAAGGGAAACCTATAAAATGTTGGAAAAAACGGCCCAATATGTATTGAGGGCCCTGGCCCTTCACCTAGATCTTGAGGAAAATTATTTCGACCCCTATATCAAAAATGGAAACTCCATTCTCAGGCCCATTCACTACCCCCCGATCAGCTCGGAACCCAAAAATGCGGTCCGGGCAGCGGCCCACGGGGACATCAACCTGATCACCCTGCTCATGGGGGCCCACGGAAAAGGCCTTCAGGTCCGCAATCACCAAGGACAATGGGTGGATGCCATTGCACGGCCGGACCAATTGATGATCAATGTGGGGGACATGCTCTCGCGCCTTTCCAACAATAAGTTGAAATCGACCATCCATCAAGTGGTCAACCCCCCCAGGGAACTTTGGGGCACTTCGAGGTATTCCATCCCCTTCTTCATGCACCCCATTGGCGAGATGCCGTTGAACTGCCTTGAAAATTGCATCGACGAGGAACATCCCAAGGCCTATGCCGATATCACCGCGGGGGAGTTTCTCCACGAAAGGCTTGTGGAACTGGGCTTGGTAAAAAAGTGATATGGACCTTTCCAATCAGTTAAAAAACCTGTTCCCCGACCATGTTCCAGAGGAAGATCCCCAAGATCACGAAGGGGAGCCCATTTATTGGATACAGGACCAACCCATCCTTTGCAAATACGAAAAAAGAAAGGGAAAGCCGATCACCATTTTGGACGGGTACCAAGGGGCCGAGGACGATTTCAGGAAATTGGCCAGGGATCTGAAGACCCATTTGGGGGTCGGGGGCAGCCATAAGAACGGGACCATTATCATTCAAGGGGATTACCGGGACAAGATCATGGCCTTTCTCAAGGCGCATGGTTTTTCGGTGAAACGGGTGGGAGGCTAATCCCCACAGGCCTTCCGAACTTTTGGACCCCTGCATTTTTCATGTTAAAAACAACATTGAAAACCAATGTTTTGCGAAAATATTTTTCTGTTCATGGTTTAAGCTTTAATTTTAATCCTCCTAACCAAACGAAAACACCTTATTGAAGATGAAATCACTGTTGCATATTACCAACGGAGACAATTTCACGTCCAAATTGCAAGCCCTTCCCGTGAAGGGGGACATCATCACCTGGAGGGAGATGCTCTGTGAGGGCAAAACCCTCTGTTCCGTCGGCAGCGAATCCTTCTGGAAGACCCGCTTCGAGTTCCTGAACAAGAATTACAAAATTTCAAAATCCTGGTTTGTGGAAAAGACCCTGAAGGAATACAGGTCCCTCTGCAACCACAAACAACAGGACCAAATCGTTCTTTGGTTCGAGTACGACCTTTTCTGCCAGATAAATATGCTGGCCGTATTGAGTTGGTTGAAGACCCACCGCAGGCATGCCGAGATATCCTTGGTATGCAGTGGTCGCGAAGGCAAGGGCGACAAACTGTACGCCCTGACCGAACTCAGCGATGAACAATTGATGGACCTCTATGAAAGGCGTACCGTGCTTTCACAGGACGATATTGAGTATGCCGACTACATTTGGCAGCTCTACTGCAGCGACAACCCGATCCGACTGGAAAACCAGATCGCCAACAATGATTTTCAATTTGAATACCTCTCCGAGGCCCTAAAGACGCACTTAAGGCGATTTCCCACAATCAAGAACGGCCTGAACGAACTCGAAAACCACATTTTGGAAAAGGCCAGATCCAAAAAGTTTGGATCCAAGGCCGAGTTGACGGATGCCCTGTTGACCGATCAAGGCTATTACGGATTTGCGGACACCCAATACGATCGCATCATCACCTCCCTCAGGCCTTTGTTCAATTCCTTCAATCCCGTCAAATTGACCAAGAAGGGAATTTCGGTCTTGGAAAACAAATCAAATTACTATTCACAAATACGTGACAATCAATTGTATTTGGGAGGTTCTTTAAAGTATAACTTCCTATATAATACAGAGACCAACCGCATCCTAAAACTCTAATGTTGTGTCGGCCCTTGGCAGTTCGGAACTGATTCTGAACCCGGATGGCAGCATCTACCACCTGAACCTTCTTCCAGAGGACCTCGCCCCCTCCATCATCACGGTGGGAGATCCGGACCGGGTCCCCGAGGTCTCCAAATATTTTGATTCCATCGAACTGAAAAAGGGCAAACGGGAATTTCTGACCCATACGGGCTATTTGGGAAGAAAACGGATCAGTGTCATTTCCACGGGAATCGGAACGGACAATATCGATATTGTGCTCAATGAATTGGACGCCCTTGTCAATTTTGATTTCAGTTCCCGCAGTCCCAAGGATGAAAAAATACAGCTCAGTATTATACGAATTGGTACCTCAGGTTCCATTCAGGCCCATGTCCCGGTGGATTCTTTCCTACTGGGCCAATCAGCCTTGGGACTGGATGGACTGCTGCATTTCTACGATGCCCTGGCGCAGAGGAACACCGCCCTGGAAAGGGCCTTTGAGGCCCATATGGAACCCTCGGGCCTGCCGTTTTCACCCTATGCCGTGGATTGTGACGGGAATTTGTCCAAGGTCTTTCGATCCGAGCGGATGTATAGTGGGATAACGGTCACCAGCCCTGGATTTTACGGGCCCCAGGGACGGGGATTGCGCCTTGTCCCTTTCCGGATCGACCTGGCCAAGTTGAATTCCTTTTCCTTCAATGGAATGCCCTTGTGCAATTTGGAAATGGAAACCTCAGGCATTTACGGGCTCGCAAAATTGTTGGGCCATAGGGCCGTTTCCCTCAACGCCATTTTGGCCAATCGCATCAAAGGGGAATTCTCCATGGATGCCCCAAAGACGGTACAGGCCCTGATCGAATACACCCTGGAGTGCCTTTCCCGGGACCAAAGGGTATAATATACCGCCTTGGGACCCCCCAAAATACCGAAGGGAATCCCTATTTTTGAACCAAGAACCGAATTGCATGAAAAAAGTAAAGATCATAGGGGTGCCGGAACATTTCAACCGGTAAGGGTGGAGGATATCCGCACGCATCACATGCATGCAGAAGTCATGGATGTGTCGGAAGAGGTGTGCCAGGCAATACGGCGCACTCGTGCCGCCGGCAAGCGGGTAATTGCCGTGGGCACGACCAGCGTGCGCTGTCTGGAGAGTGCCGCTCACAGCGGTGTGATACAACCTTACCAGGGCGAAACCTCCATTTTTATTTACCCCAGCTATCAGTTCCGGGTGGTAGATGCGCTGGTTACCAATT
>CALDPL010000514.1 GCA_937911965.1 uncultured Allomuricauda sp.
AAATCTGCCCAATGTTCATACGTGATGGTACCCCAAGTGGGTTCAACACGATATCGACCGGAGTTCCGTCCTCAAGGAAAGGCATATCTTCCTCACGTACAATACGCGCAACAATACCTTTGTTTCCGTGACGTCCCGCCATTTTGTCCCCTACTTTCAGTTTACGCTTTTTAGCGATGTAAACCTTTGCAAGTTTCAAAATTCCGGAAGGAAGCTCATCCCCAACGGAGATGGTAAACTTCTCACGACGCAAGTTACCTTGAAGGTCGTTTTCCTTAATTTTATAGTTGTGCATTAAATCTGCTACCAACACATTGGTTTCATCATCAGTCGTCCAAGTACCCCCGGTTAAGTGGGTGTAATCATCAACGGCGTGAAGCATTTTTAATGTGAACTTTTTGCCTTTCGGGAATACTACTTCGCCCAAATCATTATTTACGCCTTGTGCTGTTTTCCCACCTACAATGGCAAATAATTTTTCAACCAATACATCTTGAAGCCCAACAAATTTGGCTTCATATTTTGCCTCAAGCTCTGCAATGTCCTCTTTGTCCTTTGCACGTTTGCGTTTGTCCTTTATGGCACGGGCGAACAATTTCTTGTTTATAACCACACCGTTCAACGATGGTGAAGCTTTCAGTGAAGCATCCTTTACATCACCTGCTTTGTCACCAAAAATGGCACGAAGCAGTTTCTCTTCTGGCGTTGGGTCGCTTTCTCCTTTTGGGGTGATTTTTCCGATGAGGATGTCGCCGGGTTTTACCTCGGCGCCAATTCGGATCATCCCGAATTCATCCAAATCCTTTGTGGCTTCTTCCGAAACGTTTGGAATATCATTGGTCAATTCCTCATTACCCAATTTGGTATCACGAACTTCCAATGAATATTCATCTACGTGGATTGAAGTGAAAATATCTTCACGGACCACTTTTTCAGAAATAACGATTGCATCCTCAAAGTTGTAACCTTTCCAAGGCATAAAAGCAACTTTCATATTTCGCCCTAGTGCAAGTTCACCCTTTTCCGTGGCGTAGCCTTGGCAAAGTACCTGCCCTTTTTTCACTCTATCACCTTTGCGAACAATAGGCTTCAAGTTAATGGAAGTACTCTGGTTTGTCTTTCTGAATTTAATTAATTGATATGTTTTTGAATCGCTATCAAAACTGACCATACGCTCACTATCGGTGCGGTCATATTTAATGGTTATTTCATTTGCATCAACATATTCTACCACGCCGTCTCCTTCGGCATTAATCAATACGCGGCTATCAGAAGCTACTTGTCTTTCAAGACCGGTTCCCACAATTGGGGAATCTGCAATCAACAAAGGTACCGCCTGGCGCATCATGTTTGAGCCCATCAGTGCACGGTTGGCATCATCGTGTTCCAAGAAAGGAATCAACGAGGCCGAAATGGATGCGATCTGGTTTGGTGCCACGTCTGCATAATTCAGAATAGTTGGGTCCACCAGCGGGAAGTCGCCTTCCATACGTGCAATTACTTTGTCTGTTTCAATTAAGCCTTTGTCCGAAAGTGGAATGTTTGCTTGCGCAATGTGCATTTCCTCTTCTTCTTCCGCAGATAAATAAACAGGGGTATGCTTCAAATCTATTTTTCCATCGTTAACTTTACGATATGGGGTTTCAATGAAGCCAAGGTTGTTCACTTTCGCATAGACTGCAAGGGAAGAAATCAAACCAATATTGGGACCTTCTGGAGTTTCAATTGGGCAAAGGCGTCCCCTATGCCCCCCTTGGCCATGGCACCCAGGATATCGTCCTTGGCGGAGAAACTCTCCAACTGGGCAATGGCCTGGTCGTATTGTTTGAGGTTCAAATAGGTCATCCCGGCCGAATATTTGGCCAGGTTGGCCGCCTTGGTGCCGTTGTACTCCTCTATGATATCAAGGAACCCGTATTTGCCCTGTGCGCCGTTCAAGGCCAAGGTGAACAGGGAGTCCTTTTCGGTTTCACTGGAGAGGGCCAGGTCAAAATATTGTTGGGGATAAAAAAGTTCGTTGGCCGCCACGGCTTCCTTTGGTCCCTGGATGAACTGGTTGTACCCCAGGTAGGCCAGTACCCCAACGGCAACGGCCCCTATGACCCCAAGGATATAGTTTTGGTTCTTCCGTACCCAGGCCTCGGTTTTTGAAGCACCGGCATCCAGACTGCTGAACACTTCGGCAGTCGTACTGCCCTGCCCTGCCATTTGGCCTTCACCTTCCTGGTTCTTTGGCTTAAAGCCTCTCTTCTTATATGTTGCCATCCCTCATTTTATTGGTCGCGCAAAAATAAAGGTTTTATCCAGAACTTAAAGGTATTTAATCGTTATTTTTGGAATCCCAAAATTAGGAAGCGGCCCTAAAAATTCACTTGGTTTCTCATAGCTTTTATGTTTTTAAGATATTTATCTTTAGTCAATTATAAGAATTTCGATTCCAAGGACCTGGAATTTGACCCGGTGATCAACTGTTTGGTGGGCAACAACGGCAAGGGAAAGACCAATATTCTGGACGCCATTTACCATCTTTGTTTCGGCAGGAGCTATTTTAACCCGATCGGTACCCAGAACATCAGGCATGGAACGGATTTTTTTGTCCTGGAAGGGGAATTTGAAAAAGAGGGACGCAGGGAGAAGATCGTCTGCAGTTTCAAAAAGGGGGGCAAAAAGGTCATCAAGCGCAATGACAAGCCCTACGAAAGATTTTCCGAACACATCGGTTTGCTGCCCCTTGTGATCGTTTCCCCTTCGGACCGGGACCTGATCGTGGAGGGCAGTGAGACCCGTCGAAAATTCATCGATGGGGTGATCTCCCTATCGGACAAGGGCTATCTGCAGGACCTGATCGATTACAACAGGGTATTGGTACAGAGAAATTCCCTGTTGAAGTACTTTGCGGCCAACCGCGTCTTTGATGGGGACACCCTTTCGATCTACAACGAACAGATGCAGGGCCTGGGTACGCGGATCTATGCAAAACGAAAGGCGTTCATGGAGGGGTTCGTCCCAATTTTCCAAGAGCAGTACGGCATCATTTCCCAGCGGGACGAGGAGGTCATGCTCTCCTATAGGAGCCAACTCACGGACGGTGACCTTCTGGGGCTGTTGGAGGCCAATTTGGAACGGGACCGCATATTGCAATACACCACGGTGGGCACCCATAAGGACGATCTGGAATTCACCATAGCCGGACATCCCATAAAGAAGTTCGGGAGCCAGGGGCAGCAAAAATCCTTTTTGATCGCCCTTAAACTGGCCCAATTCCATTTTATCGAGCAACAGGGGGGCACCACTCCCATTCTCCTTTTGGACGACATCTTTGACAAGTTGGATGAAAACAGGGTCTCCCAATTGGTGGGCTTGGTCAAAAAGGACAATTTTGGGCAGATATTCATCAGTGACACCCACTGGGAACGAACCGAAAATGTGGTCAAGCTCTTCCATCAGAGCTATAAAATTTTTAACTTGTAGGCCATGCGTACATTCTTCATATACGGTATTGTAATTTTGCTGTTGGGCTGTGGAAACAAGCCGGTACGGCAGGCGGACCTGCACTATCTGAACGGGTATTGGGAAATTTCCCAAGTGGAACTGCCCGACGGCTCCATAAGGGACTTCACGGTTAACCCGAATGTCGATTTCATAAGTCTCGATGGCAGGGAGGGCTTCCGCAGCAAGATGCAGCCCGGTTTCGACGGCCGGTTCACCGGCTCCATGGATACCGAACATTTCACCCTGGCCGAAGGTGGCGAAGGTTTTGTATTGAAGTATGAGAATCAGCTCAGTTCCTGGGAGGAGAAATTGCTCGCCCTGGATTCCCTTTCCTTCACCGTGATCAACGCGGAGGGCATCATGTACACCTACAACCGTTTCGAACCCATCAATATCCCGCAATGATGTCCAAGAAATACAATGCACACCGACCCCTGGGCCAAGTCTTGGGGGATTTTATCAAGGAGAACAGACTGCAACAGGGCATGGACCGGGTGGACGCCAGGACGGCCTGGACCCAATTGATGGGCAAAGGGGTGAACAATTACACCACCGCCGTGGAACTCAAGGGCGATACCCTGTACGTCTCCCTATCCTCCTCCGTGCTGAGGGAGGAACTCAGTTTGGGAAAATCAAAGATCGTCTCCATGATCAATGAGGAATTGGAAAGGGAGCTGGTGAAGAAACTGGTGTTGCGCTGAGGAATTTGTCGGTCCGGCTCCAATGAAGAAAAACCGTCCCATACGGATGGAACGGTTTTCCCATATTGAATTGTTGTCTTTTTTTAGAATACTTCCCGGCCGGAAAAATGAAAGCTTCCCTCTATGGCGGCATTCGCATCGCTGTCCGAGCCGTGGATGGCATTTTCCCCTATACTGGCCGCATAAAGCTTCCTGATGGTGCCCTCGGCGGCCTCGGCAGGGTTGGTGGCCCCGATCAGGGCCCGAAAATCCTCGACGGCATTGTCCTTTTCCAAAATGGCGGACACAATGGGGCCGCGGGTCATGAATTCCACCAATTCATCAAAGAAGGGGCGCTCCTTGTGCACGGCATAGAATTCCCTGGCATCCCTTCTGCTCAATTGGGTGTACTTCATCGCCACGATCTTAAAGCCCGCAGCGGTTATTTTTTCCAAAATCGCACCGATATAGCCATTTTCAACGGCATCCGGTTTGATCATGGTAAATGTTCTTTTTCCGGTCATGGATCTATTTTTGCGCAAAAGTACGGTTTTTGAAGGAACCCACAAGGGTTGGCCCAAATGCAGGGTGGATGCAAGGGCCGGTCGCCTTCCTGTCCCCGGGTCGCCGATCGATCGACAGCCCCAAAAATATGGCCCCCGCCCTCGGGGCACTTTGCTATATTATTGTATATTTGGCCGCATGAATTCAGAGGATATCGCTACGGTTAAGTCGATCCTATCCCAGGCCCAAAAAATTGTGATCGTTCCACACAGGAACCCTGACGGGGATGCCATTGGCTCCTCCCTGGCCCTACAGGGGTATTTAAAGGGATTGGGGCAGCAGGTCCACATCATTGCCCCGAACGACCACCCCAGGTTCCTGAAATGGATGCCGGGAAATGCGGGGATCATAAATTATGAATGGGAGACCCAAAGGGCACAACGCCTGCTGGATGAGGCCTCTGTGATCTTCACGCTTGATTTCAACGATCTTTCCAGGGTGGGCCCCATGGAAGAATCCCTAAAGGGGGCCAAGGCGGATTTCATCATGGTCGATCACCACCAACAGCCCACGGATTACGCCAGGGTGTGCTATTCGGACACCACCATGAGCTCCACCTGTGAAATGGTCTATAACTTCATCGAATATCTCGGGGGTGCCCAAGACATTGGAAAGGAGATCGCAACCAACCTTTATACCGGCATCATGACCGATACGGGCTCCTTTAAATACAGGTCCACCACGAGCAGGACCCACCGGGTGGTGGCCGAACTCATCGAACGGGGGGCCGACAATATGGAGATCCACAGACAGGTCTTCGACACCAATTCCCCGGCCCGCATCCAACTCTTGGGCACGGCCCTTTCCAATCTGGTCATCTTACCGGAATACAGGACGGCCTATATTACCCTGAAACAGGAGGAATTGGATGCCCATGACTATAAGAAGGGAGACACCGAAGGCTTTGTAAACTACGGCCTCAATATCGAGAACATCGTTTTTGCCTTGATATTCATTGAAAATCGGGAAGAGGGCATCATCAAAATTTCCCTGCGTTCGGTCGGGGATTTTTCCGTGAACGAATTTGCAAGGGAACATTTTGGGGGCGGGGGCCACACCAATGCCGCCGGAGGGAGAAGCGAGCAGACCATGGAGGGGACCGTGGATCGTTTCAAGGAAATTCTCAAGACCTATAAAAAAGAATTGAACCCATGAGAGCGGGCCCACTTTTTTTACTGCTTCTCGCCCTTGCCGCCTGCAAGGGGCCGGAACCCAGGAAACCCGAATCGGTAAAGTCGGGCAGTTTTTATAAGGAATCCATTGAAAGGAACAAAAAGATATTGGCCGAAGAGGTCAAAAAGATCCAGGGGATCATCACAAGGGACAGTGCCCACCACTACGTCCAAAGCCCCAATGGCTTTTGGTATTTTTATGAAACACGGAACGAATCCAGCCCTTACCTGCCCCGGGAAGGGGACCAGGTCCTGTTCTCCCAAACCCTGATGACCTTGGAGGGGGATACCATATACACGGCGGAGGAACTGGGACCGACTTCCCATGTGGTGGACAGACAGCAATTGTTCCCGGGACTGCAGAATGCGGTCAAACTCCTTAAAATCAATGAAAAGGCAACATTCATTTTTCCCTCAAACCAAGCCTTTGGCTATCAGGGGGACAATGATGCCATTGCCCCGTTGACCCCTTTGAGGGCCTCCGTGGAACTACACACGATCATTATCCACAAAGACAGTTTAAACTAAATCCGAATCCATGAAAAAAACATTGAGCATCATAAGCCTGTCGGTCCTTTTCATCTGGGGCTGCAAAACCGGAAAATACGTAGACCTGGGAGAGGGCATCTACGCGGACATTCAGACCACCCAAGGGGACATCCTGGTCAAGTTGGCATACGAGAGCACCCCGGTGACCGTGGCCAATTTTGTTTCCCTGGCCGAGGGGAACAACCCTTTTGTCAACGAGGAATACAAGGACAAAAAGTTCTATGACGGAGTCGTGTTCCACCGGGTGATCAAGGATTTTATGATCCAGGGCGGGGATCCTTCGGGAAGCGGAAGCGGCAGTATTGGATATACCTTCAAGGATGAGATCGTGGATTCCCTGAGGCATTCCAAAAAAGGGATCATTTCCATGGCCAACCGGGGTCCCAAGACCAATTCCAGTCAATTCTTCATCACCCATAAGGAAACCCCATGGCTCGATGGACGGCACACCGTCTTTGGGGAGGTGGTCCAAGGCATTGAAGTGGTGGATTCCATAGCCAATGTGGAGACCGGACCCGGGGACCGGCCGCTGGTGGACGTGGTCATGAACAAGGTGGAGATCCTGCGCAACGGAAAACAGGCCAAGGCCTTTGACGCGGTCAAGGTATTGGAGGTGTATTTTGCAGAGGAAAAAGAGACCGAGGCCGCCTTTGTAAAAATGAAGGAAGAATTGGCCGCAACCTTTACAGAGCAGATGGAAAAAGCGGAAGAAACCCCTTCCGGCCTGAAAATATTCAAAGTGACCCAAGGCGAGGGGGAACAACCCAAAATTGGTCAGAAAGCATTGGTGAACTATGCGGGCTGGCTGTCCAATGGAGAACTGTTCGATACCAATATCGAAGAGATCGCCCAAAAGTTCAACCAAATGAATCCCGGAAGAAAGGAACAGGGAGGATACGCCCCCTTTCCCATGGATTACAGTCCTGACGCCCCCTTGGCCGCAGGTTTCAGGGAGGGACTGCTGACCATGAAGGTCGGGGACAAACTGCGGCTGTTCATCCCTCCCCACCTCGGATATGGGGACAACGATTACGGACCCATCCCAGGGGGATCCACCCTGGTCTTTGATGTGGAACTGGTCGGCATACAATAATATAAACAGCTCAATTGAGCATAAAAAGCCGTACTTTTTGGGGTACGGCTTTTCCATTGGTGGACAATGGCCAAAAACCCCTTTAAACCAGACCCATGGGCCAAAGAACCAAAACCCTGCTCCTGATCGCCCTCCCGGTCCAGATCCTGTTGGTGCTCTGGCTCGGAAGCCGCCCGGATTTGGTGGAGGACCATTACAGCAATGGCCTTTATCCCTGCATTTCCAAGTTCCTGGGGACCCTATTGGGATGGATTCCCTTTTCCATGGGGGACCTGCTCTATACGGGCCTCGCCCTCTGGGCACTTCGTTACCTGTACAAAAACCGAAAGATCATCCCCAAGAGACCCCTATCCTTTGCAAAGGATGTCCTTGTGGCCTGCTCCCTGGTCTATTTTGCCTTTCACCTGCTCTGGGGAATGAACTATTACCGACAGCCCATCACCTGGAAATTCGGAATATCAAGGGAATACAGTCTATCGGACCTGGTGGAATTCACCGAGTATCTGGCCCGGAGGACCAACGGCCTCCAAAGGGAAATCACAGGGGACAGCCTCTCCCCAGTGAGCTTGCCCTATACCAAGGCCGAAATCTATGAAATCACGGGGCGGGCCTATGGGGAGATGGCCCGGGAACATCCTTTTTTCAAATACGACCGGCCCAGCATCAAGTCCTCCCTCTACAGCACCGCCCTGACCTATATGGGCTATTCCGGGTACCTCAACCCCTTCACCAACGAGGCCCATGTCAATGCAAGGGTGCCCCGTTTTCGCATTCCCTCCATAAGTGCCCACGAGGTCGGGCATCAATTGGGCTATTCGGCCGAGGACGCCACCAATTTCATCGGGTATTTGGTCAGTTCAGGCAGCAGTGACCCCTATTTTCGATACGCTGCCTATTCCCATGCCCTGGGCTATTGTCTGGGCGATCTTTACAACAGGGACCGGGACCGCTATGAATTGATTTTGGCCGGCCTGAACCCCGGAGTTCGAAAAAACTATGCGGAAGTGACAAATTTTTGGAAAAAATATCAAAATCCCTTGGAACCCCTTTTCAAGGCCGTGTTCAACACTTTTTTAAAGGTGAACAAC
>CALDPL010000515.1 GCA_937911965.1 uncultured Allomuricauda sp.
CATACATACAACATTAGGTATAACAGGCATATAACCAATATTGAAGGAAATTGGATCACCGTGGATGCCCCCCTCTACAATCATCTGGACCGCTCCCTGAGCCAGGCCCATATCTATAAGTATGATCGTGAGGGCATTCGTTCCCATATTGGAATAGAGGACCTCCGAGTGGAAATCGATCATACGGACAGCCTGGAAATGCATGCGCGCAATGCCGTAATGCTCCGACAGATTGAACAATCCTGGGTGCGGAACTCCACCTTCCGACACTTTGTTTTCTCAGGGTTGATCACAGAGACCGCGACCCAGATCAGCGTGGAAAATTGCAGGGCCTTGGACCCCAAGGGACTCCCCAAGGGAGGGAGGTTTTACAACTTCAACGCAGGGGACTCCTCCAACAACATCCTGTTCAAGGACAATCACGCCTCGGGGGCCCGGCATGCCTTTGTCGCCAACGGCACCTCAACGGCCTCGGGAATCGTGGTGTACGGCTGTACCTCCGAGAACCCTTTGGCCGGCAGCGAAGGGCACCGGCATTGGACCACGGGAATGCTTTTCGATAATTTCAGGGACTTTGGGACCTTGCCCCCCAAGGAAAAGGGGCGGGTCCTGGGTTATTACAATAGGGGGCATTACGGTTCGAACCACGGCTGGACCAATGCCCACAGCGTCATTTGGAACAGCGATTTGAGAAGAAAAGAGGGGAAGCATGGCAAGGTGGTGGTCCAAAGGCCGAGGACCGCGCAGAATTACGCCATGGGATCCTTTGGGGACATTTCCGGGGACGGGCCCTTTCCCGGAATTCAGGGTCATTTGGAGGGAATCGGGAAGCCTTTTCTGGAACCCAACTCGCTATATGAAGCCCAGTTGAAGGCCCGGAAGGAAGGAAAAGCGGTCGTTTTTCCCGAACAGGATTTTTTGGGGGAACCCCTACGGGACATCAATGACTACCCCTTGCTTTTCAAAAAGAAGCTTTTTCTGAAGGAAGAGGGAAAGGTTTTGGGCGGTTATACCCTTTATGACGAATGGGGAAACAAATTGGCCGAAGACGAAAAGGGACCTGGATCGGGATTGGGCGAAGACCTTGCCCCGGGGATCTATACCCTGAGAATCCATCTGGATGGCCGGATCGTGGAGCGGACCCTGATCAAACAACAATGAGAAATGTTGAACACTATTTCTAAAAAAAAGGAGGGACACAGTTTTGGCAATGGATTGGACTATTTCCATTTCTATTGTATATTTGACCGGGTCTCCTTGTATAGGGGATTGAAGTTGAGCGTTTTGGCATCAACTCCAAAACAGACACCAACCTTCCCTTTGATATATATGCTTAAATCAATATCATTGCAAGAAATGCCCTCATCAAAAATCCAGCCCCGACTTTATCCAGTTCGCACCCTATCCCAAATTATTAAAACCATTCGATGAAAAAAACGACCATATATGAAATTGCCAAAGCCTTGGGGATTGACAGTTCCACTGTTTCCAGAGCCCTGAACGACAACCCCAGGGTCAATAAGAAAACCAAGGAGAAGGTACTCGAAAAGGCAAAGGAGATGGGCTATAGTGCCAATCTGTTGGCGTCAAATCTGAGACAGAAAAAAAGCAATACCATAGGCGTGGTCGTTCCCCGGATATCCAGGTACTTTTTTTCCACGACCATTGCGGGAATCGAGGAATGTGCTTTTGCGGAAGGGTACAACGTCATCATATCGCAATCCCTGGAACAGCTGCAGCGGGAAAAAGAGATCATCAACAATTTTGTGGCCAACCGGGTGGACGGGGTCCTGATCTCCATTTCATGGGAAACCCTTGACTGTGCACATTTGAAATACCTCCAACAGATCAAAATGCCCCTGGTCTTCTACGACAGGCACTGTGCGGGAATTCCGGAGAGCAATAAGGTTTTGGCAGGGGATTACCAAGGGGGGTATCAGGCCGTGGAGCACTTGGTGAAAAAGGGTTGCAAAAGAATAGCCCACTTTGCCGGGCCCCAGGAACTGGAGCTCTACAAAAGCCGCCTAAGAGGATACAGGGAAGCCCTGGAAACCCATGGACTTGCCTATGACCCGCAGCTGGTGGTCGAGTCGACCTTGATGAAGAATTTCGGATATGAGAGCATGAAAACCCTGTTGCAACGGACCCAGGACATCGACGGATTGTTTTCCGCAAATGACGCAGCCGCAGTTGGGGCCATCAAATATTTGAAGAGCATTGGAAAACGGGTCCCCGAGGATATCGCCATCGTGGGCTTCAGCAACGACCCCTTATCGGAGGTCATTGACCCTCCTTTGACCACCATTGACCAATTCGGTTTTGAGATGGGAAAAAAGGCCTGTGAGCTTCTCATTGAGAACATCAACAACAGGGATTCGACATCCCAGGAATTCAAGACCGTGATCTTGCAGCCCAACCTTATAGAGCGTGAATCCAGCCAAAGGCAACCAAGACCGGTGGCCCGGAAAATCAAGGGTACCGATGGCTAGAAAATCCGTTTCACTTCCAAACCATTGAGCACGGATTCCCCGATCACCGCATCGAAATCCAAGACAATGCCCTCTCCCCCCGTGACGTTCACCCGGGCCTTCCGGCTTACGGCTCGAAGGGGTTCAAAATCCTCGGACAGGTTTAGATCCTGGAAAAGGACCGCCCCATTTATCGATACCGAAAATATCCTCCCTTGGGATTTCCTAGGGCCATCCTTTTTTAGTTCATCTTCGGAGGCCAGGTTATAGGCCAGTATTTCGGTTTCTTCCTCGGTCTCCAGTTCCGAGAAATGCAGGATTACATCATACACCCCGTCGGGGGCGTCCACCCTGTACTGTTTCAATCCGACCAGTTGGGTTTGGTATATCGGATCCAAGTCGGCGCCCAAAATGTTGCGATCGGTTCCGTAGGAGGTCCTGGAAACATTGTCCATCGTATAGGTTTCTCCCCCGATATGCCCCCAACTGCCCTTGCGATACGGTTGATCGTATATCCAGACCTGCCCGGTCAGGTCATCGACAAAGATGCGCTTCTTGGTTCCCAAATTTATGGCGAGGTCCTTGAAGTCACCGCCTTTGGAAAGTTCGTAGGGAAGTAGGTCGAAATTCACCTCCATATAGTCTTTATATGTGCTTCCATTCACTTGGGAAACCGCTTCCAAGGTGTTGATTCCATCGCGGAAGGGCACTTCCCAACGAATCACATTGTTGTCGGCCGCCCGGGTTTCCAATCGCTGGCCGTTCACCAAAAGATGGGCCTCTTCAAGATTGGTATAGACCTCCAAAGGCTGTATGGCCACAGCGGCATCCTTTTGGGAAATCCCGCCTCTTTGGGTCCAATTGCGGGAGGCAATACGGAGAAAGGGTTCCTTTAGCAAATGCGATTGATAATAGTAATAAGTATCCTTGGGTTTTCTGTCCAGCCCCAGGATTCCCTTGTTGTTGACATGGGGTACCGCATCCCCTCGGGTCTCCGAATGGAAATCCGCCAGGTTCCACACCGTGGCACCGGCCACAAAATCCCGTTCCATGATCGCATCCAAGTAGACTTGATGGTAGTGGTTTGCATATTCCACGGTCATGTCAAAACGTATGGGATCAAAGGAACGAAGCCTGGGATCGGAGTCCGCACCGTATTCGGTGATGATGACCGGTTTGTCGGGAAAGCGCGCTTTGTGACGGTCCAGGTTCTGGGCAAATTTCTCTATTCCGGCACTGTACCATCCTTGGTAAAGGTTCCAGCCCACAATCATCGGGATCCCGGTCAATCCGACCCGTTCGTATCGGTCCATATGGCCGTGGTTCGGGATCATGGTATACCTATAGGGGTCCTCCGCCCGGGTAATGTCCTCCAGTTCCTGGGCCAACTTTGCAATATTTTTATAATACAGGTCCTGCCGCTGCTCGTCCTCGGTGAACTTGGGTCGCAGCAATACCTCGTTCATATAGGCCCAAATGATCGTACTTGGATGGTTGTAGCCCTGTTTGATCATCTCCCGTTGCATATTTTTTGAGTTCTCCGCAAACTCCTCGGATTCCGTGATCCGGTTGACTATTGGGATTTCCACCGCGGTGAGGATCCCTAAACGGTCACAGGTTTCCAATACGGTGGGGTCGTGGGGGTAATGGGCCACACGCAGGAAGTTGCCACCCATTTCCTTCAACAGTTCCACATCCCTTTTGTGCAGACCGTCCACCAGGGCATTGCCCAAACCTTTGTAATCCTGGTGCCGGTTGGTTCCGATCAATTTCAAGTGTTCCCCGTTTAGGAAGAACCCCTTGTCGGCATCGAATTCAAACCAACGAAGTCCCAAGGGGTTGACGACCTCATCCAACAGTATGTCTTTTTCGTAGATCGAGCTGCTTAGCTTGTACAGATAGGGATTGTCCACCGACCACAAATGCGGTGTGGATACTTCAAGGGTCTGGACCAAACTTGTTTTTTCTCCTGCATTGAGCCTGATTTTCTCCCGCTGTTGGGCCACAATTCTGTTTTCGGCATCCCGGATGGTATGGACCAGGCTAAGGGTCCTTCTCCCCTCCCCTTGGTTTACCAATTGGCTCTTCACTTCCACCTGGGCATCCTTGGCGGATACTTCCGGGGTCGAGATGAACACCCCTTTGGAACCGTGATCCAAAAGATCGAAATGAACCGGGGAAACCGCAATCAGGTACACATCCCTATAGATTCCCCCAAAAAATGTGAAATCGGCGGTCAGGGTCGGTATGTCCTCGTTGAAGCTGTTGTCCACCTTGACCAAGAGTTCATTGGTCACGGTACCTTCGGTTTCTTGCGGATAATCCAGGTAATCGGAAATCTCAAAGGTGAAAGCGGTATATCCCCCCTTATGGTTGCCCACAGGGCTTCCGTTGACAAATACTTCGGTCTTTTGGTTGGCCCCTTCAAAATGAAGGAAAACCTGCTTGTCCCGGTAGTTGGATGGTATGTGCAATTGGCGTTTGTACCAAGAAATGCCCCGATAATATCCCTCTTCATCATCCACGACATCCCGGGCGTTCCAAGTATGCGGAATCGATACCTCTTCCCAAATCGGCCCTCCATTGTTGGAAATATCTCCAGACAGATCCCCTTTATGGAAATTCCAGTCGCTGTTGATGGTATGGGAGATTCTGGGATTTGTCTGGGCGTTGGCGGTGACCAGGGAGAAAATCAAAAGAAAAGTTAGACCGATTCGAGTATTCATGGGCATAGTGTTGCAATTCAAGAATTTCAAAAGTATAAAAAATATTACAATCGATTGTATTTTTATGATTTCCTTAGTTTAAGAGCCTTGTCTCCAGGGTAGAAATTAGGTATCGGTGGTCGATAGAAGGGTATTGAAAGACCTTATTTGGTACCCACTATAGGGACCGAATTCGAAAATACCAAAGGGGAAACAATCCTTTCTTAGGCTATATTGGGTCTTTGGGACGAGGACTGCCCCCAATGAGGTGGGAGGCCATACATTTGCTTTGGGTGGGCCCGGAAGTGGAGAATACAAACTAAAAGGGACCCATACCATTTAGCCATGGGTCCCTGCTTGAAATTTGGTTTGCTCCCCGGATCAGCTCAAGAGTATATGGACCAAGGCAGCCAAGATACAGCCCAGCACCGGACCCACAACCGGAACCCATGCATAGGACCAATCACTTCCATTCTTTCCCTTGATCGGGAGCAGGGTGTGCATGATGCGCGGCCCAAGATCTCGGGCCGGGTTAATGGCATATCCCGTGGTTCCCCCCAAGGAAAGTCCGATTACAAAAACCAAGAGGGATACCGGGATTGCACCCAGGGAACCCATCCCAATTGGGGTCTGTACCTCGCCATTGCCC
>CALDPL010000516.1 GCA_937911965.1 uncultured Allomuricauda sp.
GGTCATGTGCATGGACCGTTTGGCATATTGATAGTCGCAGGGGTAGGGGGTACATTCATCAAAGGCCATGATAATGTCCGCCCCGATCGTGCGTTGGATCTCCATTACTTTCTCAGGGGTGAAGATGTGCAGGGACCCATCGATATGGGATTTGAACTTGACCCCTTCTTCCTTGATCTTTCTGTTTTCCGATAGGGAATACACCTGGTAGCCCCCACTATCGGTCAGGATGTTCCCCTCCCAACCCATGAATTTGTGCAGCCCCCCGGCCCCTTCCATGATTCCCGTGCCGGGACGGAGATAGAGGTGGTAGGTATTGCCCAGGATGACGTCCGGTCGGATGTCATCCCGCAGTTCCCTCTGGTGCACTCCCTTGACGGTGGCCTGGGTGCCCACCGGCATGAATATCGGGGTCTGTATATCGCCATGGGCCGTGGTCATGGTTCCGGCCCTGGCTTTGCTGTGGGGGTCCTTTTGGATAAGGGTAAACTTCAATGGCATGTCTTTGAGACCGCAAATATAACCAACCCAATTGGCGTGGCCCCTTAACAAAAAAATAAAGTTTGACCGGGACGCTTTTTGTGAAATAATCCCTTTGTGCTTGCTTAGCCCATGGAATGCGGCTATTTTTGAATTCCTAAAACAAGCGAAATGCCGAACACTCAAGAATTACAGGATCTGGTGATCCAGGTCAGAAGGGATATTCTTCGGATGGTCCACAAGGTGAATTCAGGACATCCAGGGGGATCCTTGGGCTGTACCGAGTTTTTTGTGGCCCTTTACAATGAAATCATGGAACTCAAGGAAGGTTTTGACATGGATGGAAGGGACGAGGATCTGTTCTTCCTCTCGAACGGCCATATCTCCCCGGTCTTCTACAGCGTACTGGCGCGAAGGGGATATTTCCCAGTGGAGGAACTCAGCACCTTCAGGTTGATCAACTCCCGCTTGCAGGGCCACCCGACCACCCATGAGGGATTGCCCGGGGTCCGGGTTGCCTCGGGCTCCCTCGGACAGGGCATGTCCGTGGCCATTGGGGCCGCCCAGGCCAAAAAGTTGAACGGGGACGACCACTTGGTCTTCAGCCTTCACGGGGACGGGGAGCTGCAGGAGGGACAGAACTGGGAAGCGATCATGTATGCCGCCGGGAACAAGGTGGACAACCTGATCTCCACGGTGGACCGCAACGGGCAACAGATCGATGGCCCTACCGAAAAGGTATTGCCCATGGGGGATGTGGCCGAAAAGTTCAGGGTATTTGGATGGGATGTGCTGGAAATCGAGAACGGCAACGACCTGGGTCAGGTCATCGCAGGCCTGAAGGAGGCCAAAAGCAGGACCGGCAAGGGAAAACCGGTCTGCATCGTGATGACCACCGAAATGGGCAATGGCGTGGACTTCATGATGCATACCCACGCTTGGCACGGCAAGGCCCCCAACGATGAGCAACTGGCCAACGCCCTTTCACAGAACCCCGAGACCCTGGGGGATTATTAATCCACTAATTCGATACCATGACAAAATATACAGACCAAGGAAAACAGGACACCCGTAGCGGTTTCGGGGCCGGAATGACCGAGCTCGGAAGGACCAACCCCAATGTGGTGGCCCTTTGTGCGGACCTGGTGGGATCTTTGAAGATCGAAACCTTTATAGAGGAAAATCCAGAGCGCTTTTTTCAGACCGGGATCGCCGAGGCCAATATGATGGGAATGGCGGCCGGGCTCACCATTGGGGGAAAAATCCCTTTTGCCTCCACCTTTGCCAACTTTGCCACGGGAAGGGTCTATGACCAGATCCGGCAGTCCATCGCCTATTCCAACAAGAATGTAAAGATCTGTGCTTCCCATGCCGGGCTTACCCTTGGGGAGGATGGGGCCACCCACCAGATCCTGGAGGATTTGGGGCTGATGAAGATGCTTCCCGGAATGACCGTGATCAATCCCTGTGATTTTAACCAGACCAAGGCGGCGACCATTGCCATCGCGGAGCGCCAGGGACCGGTATACCTGCGTTTTGGAAGGCCGAAGGTGGCCAATTTCACCCCGGTGGACCAAAAATTCGAGATCGGGAAGGCCTTGATGCTCAGTGAGGGCACCGATGTGACGATCATCGCAACGGGCCATTTGGTATGGCAGGCCCTTTTGGCCGCCGAGAATCTGGAAAAACAGGGGATTTCGGCCGAGGTGATCAATATCCACACCATAAAACCCTTGGATGAAAAGGCCATTCTGGAGTCCGTCAAAAAGACGGGTTGTGTGGTGACCGCCGAGGAACACAACTATTTGGGAGGCCTTGGGGAAAGCGTTGCAAGGGTACTGGCGACACAGCTTCCCAGCCCCCAGGAATTTGTGGCCACCCAGGACACCTTCGGGGAAAGTGGTACCCCCGAAGAGCTGATGGAGAAATACGGCCTGAACAATAAAGCTATCGAAAAAGCCGTTTTAAGGGTTTTGGAACGTATATAGTTTGAAGTATATCGTTTCATATCCCCCAGGGGATATTCAAATCTTTAAAACAACACTTATGAAAAAAACGATTCTAGTAGTGGCAATGGCCCTTATCGGCTCTGCTGCGATGGCCCAAAGCGGCTCAGGATTTGGTGTCAAGGCCGGTCTGTCCTACAACAAGAACGGTGATTTGGTCGGTTCTACCACTGAAGGTGCAAGCGACATTTTCGAAGGCGCCAAAGGAAAAACAGGGTACCATGTGGGAGTCTGGGGCAAGTTGGACATGCTCAAGATCTACATTCGACCCGAATTGGTCTATTCAAAAACAAAGAGTTCCTACGATTTTGGGGGCGATACCCATGATTACGATATTTCCAAACTGGACTTGCCGGTCCTTTTGGGCTATAAGATCATAGGGCCCCTGCATATTTTTGCGGGACCTGCCTTTCAGTATACCCTAAAGAACGACCTAGATGATTTTGAAATTGAGGACGTGAAGAGCGACTTCACCGTTGGCCTCAATGCGGGGGTCGGGGTGAACCTGGGCAATATAGGCCTGGATGTTCGTTATGAACGTGGCTTTTCGGAGAACGAAGCGGAGTTCATCGGCGAGAACGTAACCGATATTTCGGGTAGGGTGGATTCAAGGCCCTCCCAGATCATCTTTGCCCTTTCCTTGAAATTATAGGGAAGGACCAAAAATCGGAAACAAAAAATCCCACTTTCATGGAGTGGGATTTTTTTGTTGTCAATTGACCTTTGGATCCAGGTAATCCGGGATGCCGTCCCCGTTGGAATCAGGATAGGGGAATATAATTTCCCCATTGTCGTCCGTGATTTCCTTTCGGGTGGTGACCCCGTCCCCATCATCGTCCACGTCGAAATAATTGGGCTGTAAATCCCCATCCGTATCATCATCCCTGAGATAGCCGTTCCCATTCACATCTTCCCTTACATTGGGAACCCCATCATTGTCCGTGTCCGTATCCTCGACATAGGTGCCCAGTTCAATATGGAAGATCAGCGGGGAATAGGTGGGAAGTCTTCCCGAAGGCCCAGATCCATTGAAATAGGCCAATCCCGAGGGAAGGATGAACATTCCTATGCCACTGTCCCCAAAACTGAAGGTCCCATCGCCGTGCTCAATGACCTGTCCTGGGGTCCCTGCCTTCAATTGTGCGACCCCATGGGCAAACCCTTGTACCCTATTGTAGAGATCATGCCATATAAAATCCTGGCTTTGATCAAATACGGTACCATCCAATAGGGCACCTTTATAGGTAAGGAGGGTGGAGTCCGCAAAGGTGGGGCTTCCACCTCCCCCGGCACGTGCTTCGATGTAATACAGGGTATGGGGAACATCCTCTTCCCCGGCGCTCAATCCATGAAAGATGGAAGAGACTTTTAAAGTTACCGGTACGGCATCCTCGCTCAATGGCCGCTTCTGAGCATTGTCCCCGGCCAGGGTATCGATTCGAATCTTGAAGTCAAAATCCGCCGGTTGGGTGGCCGGATCGAAATCCTCATAGTTGTAGAAATGGGTGCTCAAGAATTCCTTGATCTTGGCATCGTCTTCAGGGGCAATATCGCTCAACAATTCGGGTGGAACCGTCTCAAAACCGTCCCCATCATCATCATTTTTACAGGAGGCCAAGACCAATGCACAAACCAAAAAAACCAAATTCCCGTACTTCATCAAATTTGTCATTTAGCTGCGCAAGATACAATTTTCAATTATTTTTGTTCTTTCCCTTAACAAAGTTTTGCAAAGCCCATGCGGATAGACAAATACCTTTGGTGCACCAGATATTACAAGACCAGGAACCTGGCCTCGACAGCGGTCAGAAAAGGCCAGATCAAGGTAAACGGACATCAGGTAAAACCTTCCCGAGAGGTATATCCCATGGACAAATTGGTGGTCCGAAAGGATCAGATCGATTATCAGCTCACCGTTTTGGACATCCCCCCGAGCAGGGTGGGTGCAAAACTCCTGGACCTCTATCGCAAGGATACCACACCCAAGGAAGCGTTCCGACACAATGAACTGCTGCGCTTGGCAAAGGAACATTACCGAAAACAGGGTCTTGGCCGACCCACCAAAAAGGACAGAAGGGAGATGGACGATTATTTGGACGAATCCGAATGAACTGTTTTTAATCTTTTATCTTTGAACCAAGTATCGATCACATGAACAACCGTATTCTCACCCACCAGCAGATCCAGCATATTGTCAAGCGCATTGCCTACCAAATCTATGAGTCCAATGTGGACGAAAAGGAAATCGTGGTCGCGGGGATCAAGGGTGGGGGCCTCAGTTTTGCGGAAAAGATCGTGGCCATCCTAAAAAAAATCACGGATGCCAAAATTGTGCTGTGCAGGATGGACATGGACAAAAAGAATCCTTTGAAGAGCGGGGTGACCACCTCGATAGCCGAAGCGGACTATAAGGACCGATCCATTGTCCTGGTGGACGATGTACTGAATTCCGGTACCACCTTGATCTATGGGACCCACCATTTTTTAAAGACCCCGATAAAACAGTTGAAGACGGCCGTGCTGGTCAACAGGAACCATAAGAAGTTTCCGATAAAGGCCGATTTTAAGGGCATTTCCCTGTCCACTTCCCTAAACGAGCACATCAAGGTGGAGTTCCGCTCCAAGAACGATGCGGTCTACTTAGAGTAACAGCTTTTCCAGTTCGGACACCACGGCCTCGACATCCTTGCCGTTGCAATCCAATATATGATCTGCCTGAACATAGAAGGGGGCGCGCTCAAAGAGGTGTTTTCCGATAAATTCAGGAAGGTCCTCCAAGGGCAAATCCCTGACCAAGGGCCTGTTTTCCTTTTCCCCTGCAATGCGTTTCGCCAGTTCCGGGATGGACCATTTTAGATAGACCGAATGGTCCGAGAGTTCCAGAATGGTGCGTATATTGTTCCCATAGACAGGGGTTCCCCCACCTGTGGCCAGGACCAGGGAATCATTTTCATTCAGGGCCCTTCCGAGCATTTGATGTTCCAGTTTCCTGAAATAAAGTTCTCCCTTTTCAGCGAAAATGGCGCTGATCGCCTTTTTTTCAAAGGCCTCGATATATTCATCCAGGTCGATAAAGGGCATGTCCAACTTACTGGCCAACAACCTCCCAACGGTTGACTTTCCACTTGCCATATAGCCCATCAATACAATTTTCATTTCCCCTGTAACTTTACGAATTCAAAAAAACACAAATTTATCATTAATTCAACTTGTAAAATTAATTATAGCCCTTATATTTGCACCCGCTTAGCCAGACAGCCAAGCTCTGTTAAAATGACCTGGTAGCTCAGTTGGTAGAGCATCTCCCTTTTAAGGAGAGGGTCCTGGGTTCGA
>CALDPL010000517.1 GCA_937911965.1 uncultured Allomuricauda sp.
GACCGAGTACAGCGGGGCCATGAACAAACTGATCGGGGGACGGGGCAATATCATCATCACCATTGAAAAATTGAAAAAAATGGGGGCCAAAGCCAAAAAGTCCCTGCCCGAACCCATCCTGAAACGAGCCCAAGAGGACGATCTGGAAGAACTGAACTGAACAACCCTTGACCGACCATGAAAAAAATCCTGTTTATTTTTATCGCCGTAGTGGTTCTGGGCATCGGAGCCTATTTTACCTTTATCTATTACGTTCCCTACAGTGAGGGATACCGCTCCGGGGAACTCATCAAGTTCAGCCGTAAGGGGGTGCTGGTAAAGACCTGGGAAGGCGAGATCAGCCACGGCCTGGGAGGGACCAATGTATTTTCCTTTTCCGTGGAGGACAAGGAAAGGGAGCTCATTGGGAAACTGAAGGAATTCCAGGGCCGCTATATCAAAATGAGCTATAAGGAACGCTATGCCGCCTTCTTTTGGCTGGGGGACACCAAGTATTTTGTCACAGAGGTCCAGGAGGAGGAATTCCCACTATTGAGAAATTGAAATGGAACAATTCAAGTCATCCAGGGAAAGTAGGGTCTCGATTACCCAATTGATGCTTCCCGCCCACTCCAATTTTGGGGGCAAGGTCCACGGGGGCCATATCCTCAACCTGATGGACCAGATCGCCTTTGCCTGCGCTTCCAAGCATTCCCAGAGCTACTGTGTCACCGCCTCGGTGAACCGGGTTGACTTCCTGAATCCCATTGATGTGGGGGAATTGGTCACCCTAAAGGCCTCCGTCAATTATACCGGAAAAACCTCCATGGTGGTTGGGGTGCGGGTCGAGTCAGAAAATGTGACCACCGGAAAGGTCAAGCACTGCAACTCCTCGTATTTCACCATGGTGGCCAAGACCGAGGATGGGGAAAACAAGCGGGTGCCGGGATTGATCCTGAAGAACAAACACGATATCCGTCGATTTGCCCGAAGTAAGGAACGAAGACAATCCGCCTTTCACAGGGACACCAAATACGATTCCAAAAATTTTACGGCATTGGACCATCTGGAGTTTCTCCAGGGGGAAAATGCCATTATGGACCTGGAATGAGCCCTGAAGCGGCCTCTCGGTCCAAGAACCAGCTCAGATTCCCGAATTCAGGGTCGACCAGGGATGCCGGGTATGCCTCGGAGCCTTGTGCCCCTTCCACAATGGCCTTCACTTTTTCGGATTTGGAATCCCCTGTGACCAAAAAGGCAATTTCACTGGCCGCATTGATCACTTTTCCATTGAGCGAGACCCTTTTCTGGCCCGATTCCGGGTGGGTGGCCACCACGCAATGTTCCGGGGCCTCCCAAAGGTCGATCTGATGGGGAAAAATCGATGCGGTATGGCCGTCATCGCCCATTCCCAAAATGACAAGGTCAAATTGGGGCGTGCCCCCAACCGAGTTCAAATTGCGTTCCAACAGCCCCGAATAGCGCCTGGCTTCCCCTTGGGGATCGTTCTCCCCCAATATGCGGTTGATGTTGTCCTGTGGAATTTCGATTTTTGTAATTAAATGTTCCACCGTCATCCTATAATTGCTCTGCTGGTCCGTGGGGGGAACACAGCGTTCATCCCCCCAATACAAATGGATCTTGTCCCAATCAAGGGCATCGGAATAATCCCGGGCCAATATATGAAACACCGTCTTTGGGGTACTTCCCCCGGAGAGGGCCACGTGAAAGGCGTCCCTGCCTTGGGCCAATTCGGCAAAATAGGCGGAAAATTCCCGTGCAACCTCTTCCTTGTCCCTGTAAATTTTCAATTCCATCATTTTTCCTTTTCGTTTTTAAAAGCTCTAACAAATGACACAAAAGCCGGGGTCATCGGCCAAGTTCTCCCCGGGGTTGCGCCAAAAACCCTTGCCCTCAAAGAGGTCGTCCGCATTCTCGGGTCCCCAAACCCCGGCCGCATACCCATACATGCGCACATCCTTCCCTTGGGCCCAATAATTCAGGATGGGGTCCACGAATTCCCAGGCCGCTTCCACTTCATCGGCACGGGCATAGAGGGTCGCATCCCCCTGCATGGCATCCAACAACAGCCGCTCATAGGCCTCCATGACATAGGTTTCGGCAAGACTTGAATAGTAAAAATCCAGGTTGGCCCGTTCCACCTTAAAGCCTTGGCCGGGCACCTTTACCCCAAATTTGATCAATATGCCCTCATCGGGTTGGATCCGAATGATCAATTTATTGTCCCTGTGCATCCCTGAATCCTTAAAGATCTGGTGATGTGGGGCCTTGAAGTGGATGACGATCTCGGTGACCTTGGTGGGCATGCGTTTGGCGGTACGTACATAAAAGGGGACCCCGTGCCAACGCCAGTTGTCCACGTAAAACTTGATCGCCGCATAGGTTTCCGTGGTGGAATCGGGGTCCACCCCTTCCTCTTCCCTATATCCCTTGATGTGCTCCCCATTGACCATGGAACTGACGTATTGGGCCCGAATGGTATTGTCATAGAGGGTCTTCTCGTCCTCCATCACCCGCAGGGATTTCAGGGCCTTCACCTTTTCGTTCCGGATCTCCTCCGGCTGGTCCCCGATAGGGGGTTCCATCACCACCAAGGAAACGATCTGCAAGAGGTGGTTCTGGAACATGTCCCGCAGGGCCCCGGATTTGTCGTAATAGCCCCCACGCTTTTCCACCCCGCCCTGTTCGGCATTGGTGATCTCCACATGCTCAATATAGTTTCGGTTCCACAGCGGCTCAAAGATGCTGTTGGAAAAGCGGGTGACCAAGAGGTTCTGCACCGTTTCCTTTCCCAAATAATGGTCGATCCGATAGATCTGGGGTTCAGTAAAGCTTTGATGAAGGGCCCGGTTGAGCTCTTTGGCCGTTTCCAGGCTATAGCCGAAGGGTTTTTCCACGATCAACCGCTTCCAGCCATTGTTCTGGGTGTTCATACCCGCTTGGGCCAGGTTTTGGGCTATGGTCCTATAAAGTGTCGGTGGGGTGGAAAGGTAATAGATTATATTGCCGGAAGTGTTGTGTTTTTGCTTCAGGGCCTCCACACGCTGGCGCAGCTTCCCATAATCGGTATCATAACCCTCCCCTAGGTCCTCGTAATAGAGCTTATCCGCAAAACCCGTTGCATGGGCCGCCGCGGGCCCCTTCAATTTTTCCTTGAGGTATTTGCTCTTGTGGACCACCCTGTTTCTGAACTCCCCGTCGGTCAGGTCACTTCGGCTAACCCCCAAAACCACGAAGTTTTCGGGAAGTTGTTTGGCCAAATAGAGGTTGAAGAGGGACGGAATGAGCTTTCTTGCAGTCAAATCCCCTGATGCCCCGAATATTAAGAGCATTTGGTTTTCAGTCTTTTTCATCGATCGATTTCTTTCGGTTTGAATCCAAGGGTTCGCCCTTGAAATGCCCATGGAAGACATTTAATTTTGAGCGGAACTAAGATAAGGTTTATTTTTATGCTAATTTTCCAAAATCGGGGACTTGGCCGAATCAGGTCCGGGATAAAAACAAAAAATACAAAATGGCAGACGCGTATGATTTTGGCCTTGTGGGCCTTGGGGTGATGGGACGTAATTTTATACTGAATGTGGCCGACAATGGTTTCACGGCCTATGGAAACGATTTGGACGGGGAGGCCGTGGCCACCCTGATCGAAGAGGGGGGCGATCCTTCCAAGGTCAATGCCTCCACCGATGTCAAGACCTTTGTGGGAGCCTTGGCCGTTCCGAGAAAGATCATGTTGTTGGTCCCAGCGGGAAAGGTGGTTGACGTGGTCATTGAAGGCTTGCTGCCCCATCTGGAAAAGGGCGATATCATCATTGATGGGGGAAATTCCTTTTTTACCGATACGGACCGTCGTGAGGCCTACCTCAAGGAAAAGGGCATAAACTTCTTTGGGGCCGGGGTATCCGGGGGCGCCGAGGGGGCCAGAAAGGGACCCAGTATCATGCCCGGGGGATCCCGTGAGGCCTACGCCCATGTCAAACCCATTTTTGAGGCCGTGGCCGCCAAATACAAAGACGAGCCCTGCGTGGCCTATCTGGGGCCCAAATCTGCGGGCAACTATGTAAAAATGGTCCATAACGGCATAGAGTATGGGCTGATGCAGTTGAGCTCAGAAATCTACGATCTATTGAAAAAGGCCGGGGGACTCAACAACGACGAATTGCAGCAGACCTATGCCCAATGGAACCGCGGAAGGCTGCAATCCTTCCTGGTGGAGATCACCTCTGAAATTTTCGGCCGAAAGGACAATCTGGGCCCTGGCCACCTGGTGGACAGTATCCTGGACAAGGCCAAGCAAAAGGGAACCGGCAAATGGACCGTGAAGGCTGCGATGGATCTGGGCGTGG
>CALDPL010000518.1 GCA_937911965.1 uncultured Allomuricauda sp.
TACTTTGAGGATGAATTTTTCAATGGGAACCAAGTGGACTTTTGGCATGAAATCGATGAGGATGATGACCTTGACATCGAACCCTATATGCCCGGGGATGTGGTGGAGGTTGAAATGTACGGGATTTCAAGGGATTATTACGATTTCATAAAAGTCATCATTGATCAACTCAGGGGAGGCGGACCTTTCAGTGCCACACCGGTGGGGGTACGGGGAAATTGCATCAACGAGACAGATCCGCAGAACTACGCCTATGGATACTTCAGATTGGCCCAAAAGGTGAGTGCCCGGTACACCTTTACAGAGGATTGAAATTGGACAGATCACGCCCCTTAGTCCACCCGGACCCTTTCTCCCCTGGAATGTGCCGAAAACTCCGGGGCATACATACTCTGAAGCCTGGAAATCCCAGTTGAGAAATCCCCACTGTTGTTGACCCGCAATCGGTATTCGAGGATATGGGTCCCCTTGGGGAGCCTATCAAAGAAAAAGTGGGTGGCCACATCCTTGGTGGATTGATAATAGCCCAGTCCGTCCTGCCATTTGTACGCGGACAGCACATCCACCGGCTCCAGGCCCGATGCCCGTGAATCCTTTAAATGCACGAATTCCAATTCCTCTTTGGAACTTATGGTCAATCGTATGGTTATTAAATCTCCAAGGGCCAAGGAATTGGTTTTTCCAAGGGGAAGCAGTTCTTCTCCATCCACTGTTTTTTTATGGAGGAAGAGGGTCTTGTCCACCTGTAAATCCCCGTCTTCCGAAGCCGTTACACGGTCCAGCTGCTCAAAATATTGCCAATACACTCCCCCAAAGCCCGGGACATCTGCCTTGTTTTCTATTTTTATGGTAGCCAGATCCTTTGTGATTTCATCCGCTGTCCAATCCACTTTGAAATATCCCGTACCGGCTTCGATTTGGGTGGCTTCAAACTTTTCTGCGGGAATTTCTTGGCCTGCGATGGAGATCGAAGTGTTCCCCTCCACCGACAACCAATCGCTTCCTTGAAGGAGCAGGGCATAGATAGCCTCAGTGGTAGCTTTGGTCGTGGGCCATTGATGGGTACGCTTGTTTTTCATAAGCCATAATTTCAGGGCATCGATAGTGACTTTGTCACTACCGATTTCGCTGAAGGCCTCGATCATCAGGGCCTGGGTTTCGATTGGTGCCCGATACCACCACCAGCCCGGAAGGTTGTCCTTCCAGTACATGCCATTTTCATCGCTCAGGACGGCCTGCTCCCCAAGGGCTTCCACTATTTGTTGGGCCAGTTTCCCCTTGCCGTTCCTGTGCATCAAAAGGGCGATCATTCCCTTATTGTAAAGGGGCTCGACCAGCCAGGTTTCCTCTAGTTTTTCCATGATTAGGGAATGAACTCTTTGTGCTTTCGCCTCCATGGGAAATCGGTCCATGAAGAAGCTTCTGGCATACAAAAAATGAATATCGCCCACCCTGGGACGGTCCTTTATCGAATCCGTGGCGATTCTCAGGAGGTGGTCATGATCTTCTAGGAATTTTTTGTCCAAATAGTTTATGGCCCCTCCGATCAAATCCCAGATCTGTGGGTCCTTTTCTTCAAGGACATTCAATGTTTTTAGATGGCCAAAGCCAGCCAGAATATGACGCGTGATGAAAGGGTTCACCAGCCCTCCGGAAAACCATGGAAAACCACCCGAAGAGTGTTGTACCTCCCTTAACCGATCCAATTCCCCCCTTTGATGTTCCGACAGGGCCTCTTTCCCAAATAGCCTGCCGAGTTTCGCCTGATTGTTTTTTTCATTTTTTGATTCAAGGGCCCAAGGTGCTTCGGAAAGCAAAATAGATCGCAGTTCGGCATTTTTTTCCAAAGGGGACACCAAGGAATCGGCCTCCGTCCAACTTTGGAATACCTTCTCGATTTTGGGATTGCTCCTGGAAATATATTGGGCTATGGCATTGGCATAATACCTCGAAAAGACCTGCTCGGCGCAATCATGTGGAAATTCCATTAAAAAAGGCAGGGATTTGATGGCCGTCCATGCGGGGTTTGAAGTATACTCCAAACTAAACCGGTGATTGTCCATGCTGGGAGAGGTCTCCTGGAGCAACTTGTCAAAAACCACCTCCTTGGTACTGCCGGGCATGACCCAGATCGGTTTGGACTCGGTGATAAGGCTCCTATTGGACAAAACGGGAATGACCATTCCTTCCCCATCGCTTTTGTTTCCAGCCTTGGCCACAATTTTAAGTTCTATGGCATTCAACGCCTCTGGAATGGCCAAGCGCCAGGAAACGGTGGATTCACCACTGGGGGCAATTTGAAAGTTTTGGATCTTGTCCTTATCAAAAAGTACAAAATCCAAGGATTCGTTGGTTTGGGCATCAAAAAGTTGCAGTGCGGCAGTGCCCGCTTGTGGATTGGAGGTAAGGTTGCCTATCTTGGTGGACAGGTCCAAGGTATCCCCTTCCCTGAAAAAACGGGGATAGTTGGGAATGACCATGAGGTCCTTTTGGGTCAGGGCAATTTTCTCCAGCAGGCCCACTTCCCCCGCCTTGGTATGGGCCAACATCATAAAACGCCATTGGGTCAATGCTTGTGGGGAATCAAAGTTGATGTGGATTTCCCCTTTGCGGTCCGTGGTCAGATTGGGGAAAAAGAAGGCAGTTTCCTTAAGGTCGGTCCTTTGCTCTACCTGTAGGGTACGCTCCAATCCTTTTTTGGTGGTGACGATCAGCACCCCATTGCGTCCCCGTTCCCCATAGAGTGCAATGGCGGAAGCATCTTTCAACACCGTGATGTCCACCAGTTCCGAGGGTTGGATCACATTGGACAAGTCCTGACCTGGACCAGGCCCATATAGGACGCCATCCAATACCAAAAGAGGTCGATCTCCAGGGTTCATGGTACTCAGTCCCCGGAGTATGACAAGACCTTCTTCCCCCAGGTCCTCATCTTCCCGGACAATATCCGGCCCCAGTACCTTCCCGGACAAACTTCCCGCCTTTGAAAATTCTGCCTCGGCTATACTATTATTATGCACTAGCCCATACCCGGCAACCACCACTTCCTCCAAGAACTGGCTGTTTTCCTCCAGGATGTAGTTGAAGGTACCGGACCCTGATATATAGACCTGCCCATTTTCAAAACCTATGTAGCTGAATATCAAAACGGAACCAACGGGAGCATTGATTGAATAAAATCCATTGAAATCCGTTTGGGTACCCTCGTTCGATCCGTTGATCAAGATACTGACCCCGGGTAGGGGATTGCCTTGCTCATCCGTTACCAAGCCAGAAACATTGCCTTGGACCACTTGGGGCCTTTCCACCTTGGACTTTAACTTTTGAAGATAACGATTGTTTGCGGTTATCGGGCTGCCAAAGTCCAATCCAAACCAATCCAGTTTGTGATAGTTCTTCAAAAGGCCGGTCAGATGGACAAAGTAGGCATGTTGCAGGTTCCGGAACCCTAGGGTCCCAAAGCTGTGATGTCCATTGATACCGGGAATGTAAGTACCGTAAATGGGTCCAATTCCCCTCAATGGCTCCCACCGGTGCTTTTTGAATTGATCCAGGGAAGTGTCGTACATGCTCGCAAGGACCTCTGCCTTGGCCACCTTATGGTCTGAATTGCTTATTTTAAAACTCCAACTTTCCCTGGCATCCGGTTGAAGTCTATCTCTAAAGCTAAGGGTCTCTATGTTCAGGTTTTTGGAAGGTTCGGGGATGACCACTTCAAACTGTTCGGTATACAGGCTGTTGTACTTGACAAAATACAAATTGAAGCTTATTTTGTCCTTAAAGTATTCCTTGATGGGCACTTTTATACGGGTCACCCCTTCTCCAATATCCAGATTCTCTTGGTAAAATTTGTATTCCTTCCAATATCCGTCCAAAAAGACCTTCAATCCCTTGCAAGCCGTGGTGAACTGTAAAAGAACATAACCATCCTTTTTGATATCCTTGTTCATTGCCCGGTATGAGAAAAGTTGGCTTTTGGGCAGATGACTGCCCTTGCTGTCCGTAAGGTCGAACCTTTTCTCAAGGGTCACTGTGTCTTTCGCCCGGTCCATGGCCTTGAGCACCACGGTATAGGAAGCTGTTTCCCAAGTGGCCATACCTTCCAGTTCCACCTTTATCTCACCTTGGGTATCCAGTTCGGTCCTGAACACGCTTTTCCCCTTCTTCCAATGCTCCTTTAAATCGGTACTGTCATAGGGCTCATGGGGAAACAGTTCACGGAACAGTTTTTTTTCAATAATTGGGGATTCGACCACTCCCCAGGGCTTCTCCCGAAAGACTTGTTCCGGTTCCTGCAATTGGAACACTTCGATTTCCAAACGGGCAGGAATGGGCTGGGCATTTAAGTTCTCAGTGGAAACCTTTAGGAAATTGGTCTGGTCCCTATTGAGAATGGAACCGATGTTCAGTTCGGCCATAAGGTTGTGATAGCCTACCCGAATCCGGATTTTTGACTCCCTGGTCTCGCCATTGGAGTCGGTGACGGCGGCTTTTATGGTGAAGGCATATTGGGCCTTTTGGTCACTGGGAACATTCGCGTCCGCGGTGGCCACAAAGGGAATATCAAAACCACCTTCCCCGTCCGTCCTGATTTCTCCCTGGGCAATGATATCGGCACTATGGCCATAAGTTATTCGATAGCCCATAAATGCCCTGCCTCGCTCCACGGTATATTGTACGGCCGCATCCTTGATGGGAGTTCCCATCAAGGCCAGTGCGCTGCCTTTTACCAAGGCGGAATCCCCGACCAGAAGGTTTTCTTTCATCGGGTCAAACTCCACCTTAAAACGGGGCCTTTTGTATTCTTCCACCGAAAACCGTACTTCTGCGGGTTCAAAATCATCGATCTTTTTCCAATACCGATCATACTTTCCCGGTCTCGTCCCAAAATCCTCATCCATTTCGATCCTAAATTCCCCGGTAAGTACCTTGGACGGAATCATATATTCCCCGTGGACAGAACCATATTCATTGGTTTTCAACCGTAATTTTTGCAGTTCCTCCCCATTGGCGTCATAGATGAAAAGATTGACCCAGACATCTGGGACCACTTTGATATTTTCTCTGCTGTTTTCCGTCAATATTCCCTTGAAATAAAGGGTCTGCCCTGGACGGTAGATGCTTCTATCCAAGAACAATGACATCATGGCCCGGGTCCCTTCTCCCTTTTTGGATTTTGGGGCAGGTCCGGGATACAGCCAAAATTTAACCTTTGGAAGGGAATCCCCATCTTTTCTGACAGTCAGCTCGACCTGATTTGATTCTTTAAGGGGTGGATTGTAATTATAATTCCCCAAGGGGCCCGTCTTTCCCTTTTCCACAAGGCCTTTTTCATTGCTGATAACGACTGTGCTCCCCTCGATGGGATTTCCGGTCCATCGATCCAAAATCCTAAGGCTTAATCCTTCAGGGGTCTGGGAAGACAGAAGGACCAGCTTGGTCACATGGACCTTTTGGTAAGCATAGATCTGGTCGGTTTCAAGGGGATCTTTGATCTTGGTTGCCACGACCAAATAGTCTCCGGCCGGGAGTGCCGGCATGTTTATCTCGGTCTCACTTCCATAATGGTCCCCTCTGTTTTTCAATTGATGAAATTCATGGGCAACGGGACTCCTCGATTTTATGGTCCAAAGGGCAAGACTGTCCTTTTTTCCCAGTGTCCCTTTTTGTAGGTAGGTATGGGGAAGGGGGTATACATTGATATGAAGACCATCAATATTGGTATGGTCCACCTTGGCCAAAAAGGGAAGGTCGGGGACAACATATTCCTCGATTTCAAGGT
>CALDPL010000519.1 GCA_937911965.1 uncultured Allomuricauda sp.
CTTTTTATGGGTTAGAATTCCTGTTTCCTTTCCGGATCCTTGCCCACGGATTTGGCAACTACCAGGGAAACCATGGCATCCCCCGTAACGTTCACCACCGTCCGGCACATGTCCAAGGGGCGGTCCACGGCAAATATCAGGGCCAGGCCTATGGCCAGTTTGTCGGGCGGGAAACCGATCGACTCAAGGACAATGACCAACATCACCATGCCCGCGCCGGGAACGGCAGCGGACCCAATGGAGGCCAACAGTGCGGTGAGCACTATGGTCAACTGATCACCAAAGGTCAAATCGATGCCCAAGGCCTGGGAAATGAACACCGCTGCCACTCCCTGGTATAGGCTGGTACCGTCCATGTTTATGGTCGCACCAACGGGAAGCACAAAGCTGCTCACCTCCTTGTCCACGCCCATATGTTCTTCCACCCGTTCCATGGTCACCGGCAGGGTAGCCGCAGAGGAGCTGGTGGAAAAAGCCAACAATTGGGCGGGGCTCAGGTTCTTATAGAACCATAGGGGACTTTTCTTCACGTACAGGGCCACGACCGTCCCATAGAACAAAATCATAAGTATAAGGCCCAAAATCACAACCAGGGCATATTTCAACAGGGCGATCAACAGGTCCGGGTCCCCGGAGGAGACCACCACCCCCGCCAAGAGTGCGAAAACCGCATAGGGGGCCGTTAGGATGATCAGGTCCACCATCTTGAGCACCACATCGTTCAGGGAGTCAAAGAAATCCTTCAGGGGCCTTGCCCGTTCCTCCCCGATCAAGAGCATGGATATCCCAAGAAAGATGGTGAAGACGATGACCTGCAGCATCAGGGAATTGTCCCCCATGGCACTGATGGCATTGTCGGGGACCATGTCCACCAAGAGCTCCAAGGGTCCGCTCTCCCGCTGAGTATGGGCCTCCTCGAGCTTGGAGGTGACCTCTTCTCCCGTGGCAAAAGTCTCCGTGAGCCGGTCGACCGTCTCTTGGGATATGCCCTTGCCGGGATTCAAGGTGTTCACGATCAAAAGACCGATCGTGATGGCGACGACCGTGGTGGATATGTAGAGAACGATGGTCCGAAGGCCGATGTTCCTGAATTTTGAAATGTCCTGCAGATCCGAGATTCCTTTGATCAGGGAAGCCATGATCAAGGGGATTGCGATAAGTTTGAGCAGTTTAATGAAAATCGTACCAAAGGGTTGGATCCAGTCGGTGACAAAATCCTTTCCCCATTCCGGTAGGGTCATGAGAAATCCGAAAAGGATGCCCAATAGCATCCCGATAAGAATCCTCCAATGGAGTTCCAATTTACGCATAGTTGATTTTTAGGGTCGGAAGATACCATTTTGAGAGGAAACTCCCTAAAACAACCCTTTAGATTTTGTTGGAACGCGCCAAAAGAAAGAAATCGGCAAGTACCAGGGCGGCCATAGCCTCCACAATGGGCACGGCCCTGGGCACCACACAGGGATCGTGTCTCCCCTTGCCCTGTGTCATCACCATATTGCCTTCCTTATCTATGGTCTCATAGGCCTTGAGAATTGTGGCCACAGGTTTGAAGGCCACTTTGAAATGGATGTCCATACCGTTGGAAATGCCCCCTTGGACACCCCCGCTGCGATTGGTTTTGGTGGTCCCGTCGGCATTGAAGGCATCATTGTGCTCGCTCCCCTTCATTTTTACCCCTTCGAATCCGCTGCCGTATTCAAAGCCCTTGACCGCATTGATCGAGAGCATGGCTTCCCCCAAACGGGCATGGAGCTTGTCGAATACGGGTTCCCCAAGACCGATGGGTACATTTTGCAGGACACAACTGACGACTCCCCCAATGGTATCCCCTTCCTTTTTGACCGTCTTGATATAGGCCTCCATCCTTTGGGCCATCTCCGGATCTGGACATCGCACCGGATTGGATTCGATCAAATCGAAATCGAGCTCCCCATAGGGTTTTTCAAGGGCCAGCCCTCCCACTTGGGATACATAGGCACGGATGCCCACACCTTTGAGCAATTGTTTGGCAATGGCGCCCGCCACCACCCTACAGGCGGTTTCCCGGGCCGAGCTCCTGCCCCCGCCACGATAGTCGCGAAAACCGTATTTTTGGTCGTAGACATAATCGGCATGGGAGGGTCGATAGGAATCCTTGATATGGGAGTAATCCTTGGATTTTTGATCGGTGTTTCGGATGACAAACCCAATGGGGGTCCCGGTGGTCCTGCCCTCAAAGATCCCCGAAAGGATTTCCACGCTATCGGGTTCCTTTCGCTGGGTGACAATGGCGGACTGCCCGGGCCTTCTTCGATCGAGCTCTCTTTGGATCATTTCAAGGTCCAGTTCGATCCCGGCAGGGCATCCGTCGATCACCCCACCGAGGGCCGGTCCGTGGGATTCCCCATAAGTGGTCAGCCTGAAGAGTTGTCCAAAAGAATTTCCAGCCATTGTTCCCAGAGTTTATGGTAAGGGCCCAAAGGTAGACGATATGGGCCAAAATCAAAAACAAGCCCCCATTTAATATTGCCCTAACATTGAAGGCGGTACAGTGATGTTTTTTTAACCCAAATGTCATGTATTGATGATTTGGATTTGATACTAAGTTTATACCGACTGTATTAATTTGCATTCAAACCCATTCCGTTGAAAAAAAGGAAGATAGACCTGGCAGTGATTTCCGATGTCCATTTGGGGACGTATGGCTGCCATGCCGACGAGCTCCTTGCCTATCTGAACAGCATACAGCCAAAAATCTTGGTGCTCAACGGGGATATCATAGACATCTGGCAGTTCAGCAAAAGGTACTTCCCCCCTTCCCATCTGAAGGTATTGCGAAAGATCATCGGAATGGCATCTCGAGGTACGGAAGTTCACTACATCACTGGAAATCACGATGAAATGCTGCGTAAGTTCAGTGATACTTCAATGGGAAACTTAAAGATATCCAACAAACTGTTGCTCGATCTCGATGGCAAAAAAGCTTGGATCTTCCACGGGGATGTCTTTGATGTTTCCATACAGAACGCCAAATGGCTGGCCAAATTGGGAAGCTACGGCTATGACCTGTTGATCCTGACCAATTCCTTTGTGAACTGGTGTCTGGCCAAAATGGGTCGAGAAAAATATTCCCTTTCCAAGCGCATCAAGAATTCGGTAAAGAGCGCCGTGAGATACATTGATGATTTCGAAAGGACGGCTTCCGGTCTCGCCATTGAAAATGGGTACGATTTTGTGGTCTGTGGACACATCCACCAGCCCAAGAAAGAAATCCGGGAAAACCGCAATGGACAGTGTACCTATCTGAATTCAGGGGATTGGGTGGAGAACCTTACCGCCCTGGAGTACTCCTTCAAACGCTGGAAGATCTACCACTACAACCAGGACAAGCTCTCCCCTTTCTTTGCGGATGAAGAACTGAAGGGAATGGACCTGGACCAGCTCATTGCATCAATAACCGACAAGCAGATGCATCCAAAGGATTTCAGGCAGGAACTGCTCGATGAACCGGGGGAAAATATTCCCGTAAAATCATCGGGGAAGCAGGGCCTGTCTCAGGACTGATACCGGATGCAGGGCCTCCCTGGAGGTGCCATCCTTGATCTGGTGCCTGCAACTGGTCCCATTGGCGGCTATGATCACATCCCCCGGACTCTTTTTGATCGCAGGGAACAACTTCAGACTGCCCACCTGCATGCTTACCGGATAGTGTTCCTTTTCATACCCAAAGGATCCCGCCATGCCACAACATCCCGAAGCAATGATCGAAACCTTGTAATTCTTGGGCAGGTTCAGCATGTCAAAGGTCACTTTTTGATTGCTCAGGGCTTTCTGGTGGCAGTGGTTGTGGATTTTGACCGTCCGGGCCTCCTCGGTAAAGAGGTCCGGGGAAATTGCCCCGGCCGCGATCTCGGAGGCCAGGAACTCCTCGATCAAAAAGGATTGGGCCGCCAATTTTTTCAAAAGATCGTGATTTGGGTGCAGGCGTTGGTATTCGTCCCTAAAGGAAAGGATGGCCGAGGGTTCCAGGCCCACTATGGGCAGGTCCTTGTCCAGGAATTCCCT
>CALDPL010000520.1 GCA_937911965.1 uncultured Allomuricauda sp.
AGATGAAAAATGGCCAGGACCGCGAAAGTGGGGACTACAACGAATTTTGGGCCGGCCGGGATTACCTGAACAAAATGGGGAACATGAAGGCAGCGCTTTTGATGGCCCATGGATTCAATGATTGGAACGTGATGCCCGAACATTCCTACCGCATCTATGACAAGGCCAGGGAAATGGGCCTCCCGGTCCAGATCTATTACCATCAGGGCGGGCATGGGGGACCCCCGCCGCTGACCATGATGAACCGATGGTTCACCCGGTATCTGTACGGAATCGACAACGGGGCCGAGCAGGACCCCAAAGCGTGGATCGTCAGGGAGGGGGACAAGATGGACCAACCCACCGCCTATCCCGACTACCCCAATCCGGAGGCCACCGACCTGGTCCTCCATCTTGTAAAAGGGGCCCCGGAGTGGGGCGGTCTGGTGACCCAAAAGCCAAATAAACAGGGAATCGAGACCTTGGTGGACAATTATTCCTTCAGCGGTTCCGCCCTGGCCCAAGCGGAGATCACCCGGCACCGCCTGCTCTATGTCACCCCGCCCCTGGCCCAGGAATTGCACATTTCGGGGGTACCCAAGATCAAGATCCGTGTGGCAAGCGACAAAACTGCCGCCAACCTATCGGTCTATCTGGTCTCCCTGCCCTGGAACAATCGGCGCAACGCCAGGATCACCGACAACTTGATCAATAGGGCTTGGGCGGATCCACAGAACCACAGTTCCCTGACCCATGGAACACCCTTGGTCCCCGGGAAGTTCTACGATATGGAATTCGAATTGAACCCGGACGATCAGATCATCCCCGCCGGTCAGCAGATCGGCCTGTTGATCTTTTCCAGCGATCGGGAATTTACCATATTGCCCGAACCCGGAACCCAGCTAAGCGTGGGCCTGGACGGGACCCAACTGACCCTGCCCGTGGTGGGGGGAATGATCGTGACCGAAAATCCCTAGCCCAGGATGGGGCCGAGCCCTGGGGGATTGTGGAGCAACCAGCCCGTAAGGCTGAACCTGCTTTTGTGGGCCAGAAGAACCGCATGTGGGACCGTTGCACTTTTGAACATCACGCAGCGTCCCCCGATGGGCTCGACCAAAAAACTGGAACCGTCTTTGCGAAAAATCTGCAATTCCCCCCCATCCCCTTTCCGCCAGCCCTCATTGAGGTAGATCACCACGGATACCATGCGGTTGTTGCGGGTTTCAAATTGATCCAGGTGCTTGCTGTAATGGCCCCCGGGCGGATAGTGTGCCAAGTGGAACTCCTCCCCGCAAATGCCCAGGTAGCAATAGCGGTTGAAGTGGAAGATGCAGTGGTCCACCAGGGACCAAAAGTCCTTGAGCCCGGCATCCCTTTCCCGGTCCAACCAATAGGTGAAATCCCCACGGATCTTCCCGTTTATCTGTTTGTCCGTGCCGATTCCGGCCTCGTTGAAATTGGGGAGCATCCGCAAAAAGAAACTGCGGATTTCAAGGTAAGGGCCATCCCCCAAAAAATTGTCGATGACCACATGGTCCCTATCGGAGAGTTCGTCCATCCAGGACAACCAGGCCTCCGTACTGTGAAGGTTTGCCAAATAGTGAAAAATGTAGGCGAAAGTAGAAAAATTTCAAAAGCGACGGCCATTTTTTTTAAGTGCCCCATTAATGCGATATCTTAGTGGCAACACAGGGATCGATCTGGCGCGCCAAGGGAAGAAAACTTCACAAAAAATTCAATGAAGGAGCAGTATGACAAACGAATCCATAGGACCTTGACCCATTTGGAGAGACCCATTGATTTGGAAAGAACACCAATGGCACCCTTTGTATGGATGAACGAAAATGGCTTTACCATAGCGGATGGAAACCCTTTTGAATTATTTCACAATGATTCCCGGGAACATCCCAAAATCAGATCCTTGGTGGATTTCCATATTCCAATATTGCAAAGGATGTACAAACTCTATCAATACTCGAAACCATGTGGACGGACATAATCCCAAAATTGCCGATGCGCGATAAGGACACAACCAGGGCCTTTTACATAAACCAATTGGGTTTTAGTGAGATAGGTGATTATCAGGGCTATTTAATGGTCCATAGGGATGCGGTGGAAATTCATTTTTTTGAATTCAAGGAACTCGACCCCAATGAAAATTATGGACAGGTATATATACGGACCGACGCCATTGAAGATCTGTACAGGTCCCTGCTTGCCAACAATACGAAAATTCATCCAAACGGGGCCTTGAAATCGCAGGCCTGGGGACAAAAGGAATTTTCCCTGCTCGATCCCGACAACAATTTATTGACCTATGGCCAGCGCATTTAAACTTTTAAGGTGGAAAACAACCCCCGACAACCCCAAATTCAAATCCACGGCCCAACCCTAAAAAACGAACGATCATGATCCTATTCTTTGGAAGCCGCCCGGGCAAACGGGAAAGCAGAAAATTGCCACTCGTCCCTTGTCCCCATTGCCAACAAATCGGAAGCCTGTCCCTACATTCCCAACCTCAATACGCCCATTTGTTCTGGATTCCCATTTTCAACCTGAACACTGCCCAATATGTGGAATGTTCCCACTGCAAACGGGTCTACACCAAGGAGGAATTCAGTCCCCGGATGAAAAGGGCCGTGGATGCCCCATAATTGGAAAAGGCCCGGGATGCCCGGGCCCTCCCCTTAAAAGATCCTCGGTCAAATATCGAACCGAAGGCCCAGGGAGATGTTGTGCTGCTCGATTGCGGCATCCTTGAAAATGGGGTTCAAATCGTATTTCAGGTACAAGGATACCCCGTCAAAGCCCATATAGCCGCTCAGGCCATAGATCAGGTCGCTTGTGTTGTAATCCCGTTTGAGTTTGTCCTTGACGTTTTTCCCCTCCCTGTTGTACTTCAGTTTTTGACGGGTCCCCAGATTGATGCCGGCATAGCCCCCAAGTCCCAGTCGGAACTTGTTCTTGATGGAATATCGGAAGCTGTCTTCACGCTCCCTATACTTCGATGGGCCGATTTCAAAATGGACGGGGACCACAAGGTGGTCCATCCGCAACTTGGCCTTGTCCAGTTCGTACTCATATTCCTCCAGGACGGTCTGTCCCCCGTCTTCGACAAAAATCCGGTTCCCCTCGGGCTTGAGGCCGTTGAACTGAAAGGAGAATCCGTAGTTCACCCGCAGCCAGTTCGAATTTTGAAAGACCCTGGTCCTCCATTGCCATCCCAGTTCAAGGAAGCGGCTCCCCCCAATTCTATAGGGGCCGTCCTCCAAGGAACTTCCGTCCACCAAGGCGTTGTTCAATCCTATGGCCAGTACGGGGTCCGAATAGGTACGCCGATCGAACCGTATTTTCTCGCCCTGCTCCCGGGTTTTGAAACCAAAGGCGCGTTTTCCGTCGATAAAGATTCCAATATCCCGCTCCTGCCCCCGATCGTCCTCCTCTTCCCCCAAGACCAGGACCTCCCCGCGGTTGCGTTCCAATAGGGAAATCTCCTGTTCCACAATGGCCAATCGGCCCTCAATGTTGAGCGCCCGTATTTTGGCGGCTTCCTTCTTCAGGGTCTCGGCCTCCCCTTGGGATATCTCTCCCCGTTCCAAACGATGGTTGATCTCCTGAACCTCCTCTTTCAGGGCTTCCCTTTCCTGTTCCACGATACGTTCCTTTTTGGCCTTGAGCGCTTCGATTTTCCTTTTGTAACCCTCCTGTCCAAAGCCGATTTGGGAAAGCAATAAAAACAGGGCCAGGCAAAAATAAATTGGATTGTTCCTCATGATTGTTTTGATTATGGATCTTCCCGGCCCACCCGATGGGAATCGGATGGGAGCGGCAAGATCGTTTGATTGATGAATGTTCTTAATCGTTTCGTTGGGCGACCGCGCTGCGCATT
>CALDPL010000521.1 GCA_937911965.1 uncultured Allomuricauda sp.
TGCCGCGGACCAGTTCGCTGACGTCGGGGTTCTTCTTCTGCGGCATGATGCTCGACCCGGTCGTGTGGCTGTCAGGCAGCTGGATGAAGCCGAACTCCTGGCTGGACCACAGGATCAGTTCCTCGGAAAAACGCGATAAATGGGTCATAAGAACACTGGCGAAAGCAGCCAGTTCGATGGCAAAGTCGCGATCGCTGACCGAATCGAGGGAATTGCGGGTCGGCCGGTCAAACCCCAGGGCGTGCGCCGTCATCTCCCGGTCGATGGGAAAGGAACTTCCATAGCCTGCGGCACTGCCCAAGGGGTTCTGGTCCGCCACCCTATGGGCGGCCTTTAGGAAGTACATATCGTCCACCAGGCTCTCCCCATAAGCGGAAAACCAGAGTCCAAAGGAGGAGGGCATGGCGATCTGCAGGTGGGTGTAGCCGGGCAGCAGTACGTTTTGGTGTTTTTTGGCCAGGGACATCAAGAGTTGGAACAGGGATTCCACTTCCCCCATGATCTGGGAGAGTTCGTCCTTGAGGTACAATTGCATGGCCACCAGGACCTGATCGTTCCTGGATCGGGCCGTATGGATTTTTTTTCCGGTATCCCCCAATTTTTCGGTGAGCAGGAATTCGATCCGGGAGTGCATGTCCTCAAAGTCCTCCCCAATGGTGAATTTCCCCTTTTGGACCTCCTTTTCAATGGCTTCCAGGGCCTTGACCAGATCTTCGCTTTCCCCTTGGGTGATCAAGGAGGCCTTGGCCAGCATTTTGGCATGTGCCTTGGAGGCGATCAGATCGTATCGGACCAGGATCAGATCGAGTTCCCGGTCATTGCCCACGGTGAACAGATCTATTTTTTTGTCGGTGGCATATCCTTTGTCCCAGAGTTTCATCTTGTCATTTTTTAGGTTGGTTCACGGCTTTTGTTTCCAGTAAAAAGCCGCTCAGGATTTTGATGTAGAGTGCAATTCCCTCCTCAATTTCATGAAGGTGGATGTATTCATCGGCGGAATGGGAGCGGGTGGAGTCCCCCGGCCCCAATTTGAGCGATTGGCAATCCAAGGCGGCCTGATCGGATAGGGTGGGGGATCCGTAGGTCCTCCTGCCCTGGGCCAAGCCGCTTTGTACCAAGGCGTGCCCCGGGGCAATGGAAGAGGAGTTGAGCCTCAAGGACCTGGGGACCATGGTACAGGGGGCCTCCCTTTGCAACCATTGGGCCAGTTCCGCATTGGTATAACGGTCGTTGACCCGTACGTCCACCACCAGGTCCACATGGGCCGGTACCACATTGTGCTGTTTGCCCGCATTGACCTGGGTTACGGTGAGCTTGACCTCCCCCAGGGTCTGGGAAGTCTTCTCAAATCTCAGGTCCCTGAACCATTGCAATACCTCTATGGTCTTGTAAATGGCATTGTCGTCGTTGGGGTGGGCCGCATGGGAGGGGGTGCCCTCCACTTTGGCGTCAAAGACGATCAGCCCCTTTTCGGCTATGGCCAGGTCCATCAGGGTGGGTTCCCCCACCACGGCCAGGTCAATTTTTGGCAGCAGGGGCAGCAGGGCCCGGATCCCCAGGTCCCCGGCATCCTCTTCCTCGGCCGTGGCGGCCATGATCAGGTTGTAGGCCGTGGCGGCCTCGCCGGAGAACAGGGCGGTACCCACGGGAATCGTGCGCATCGAACGGTTGGTGACCACGATCAGGGGCCACAGGAAGGCGTTCCAGTTGCCGATGAAGGTGAAGATCCCGAG
>CALDPL010000522.1 GCA_937911965.1 uncultured Allomuricauda sp.
GTCCCCTCGATTCAGTCCATTCGTCTTTGCCCGTCCATCCAGGTATAGAGGGAGTCGGTGGTATAGGCCCTGGTCCAGGCATTGTGGCCCACCCCTTTATACCGGGAGTAACGCACATCATAGCCCATTTCCTTTAATTTGGCCACCATGCGATCGGCCTCCCCCACATCGATCACCGGATCTGAATCCCCGTGAAAGACCCAAATGGGCAGTTCCTTGTCCACCCAATGGGCATAGGGTACCGGGGCCATCCCACAGACCACGGCCAAGGCCGCAAATTTCTCCGGGTATTGGGTGGCCAGGGTCCAAGCGGCACTCCCTCCCCTGCTAAGGCCGGAGAGATAGATCCGATTGGGGTCCACCCCGGTCTGTTCGACCACCGAATCCAAGAGCTCCATTACCGCATGGGTGTTCCACCACTTTTTTGGTTGTGGATTTTGGGGGGCCAATACCAAAAAAGGAAACTGTTTGCCCTCGGCCAAGAGCTTGGGTGGACCATTTACCTTTAAACTGTCCAGGGTCGAACCGGATTCCCCGCCCCCGTGCAAGAAGAGCATCAGTCCAAAATCATCCCCCTGGGAACTGAAATAGCCCTCGGGATAATAAAGGTAGTATTGCAGGGCTTCCCGATTGACGGTTGCCAGCTTTCCCTCCACCAAACGGGATTGGGAGGCACAGCCCTGTAGCCAGAATAGGGAAAGGAACAATAGGATCCGGGACGCCATGGGCAGGATTTTGGAGCCCAAGTTACAAAAGTTTCTCCGCGATCTCCCTCCAGCCATCGGCTCTTTCAAATTCAGTGTTGCCCCAATTGTGTGGGGAGCCGAACATAATTGCCCTTCCGTTGAAATACTTGAGGTTCTTGCTGCGGTCGTCAATGAGCAGGTCGCCCTTTAAAATGGTCTTGTCCCCGCAAAGGATTCTTTTTTGCCAGGGGATAAAGGGAAAGTGCTCGTCCAGCCAATCGGATTTCTCCCGAAGGGAATTGGGAAACTCCATGGCCGCGGAGGCGATATAGACTTCATGGACCTTGGAGAGTTCACGCAACACTTCCCGGCTGTCGGGAATCACCTCCAGAACCCCGAAGAAGCCCTCCCGTCGGGCATGGTCCTTGACAGAATCCCTATGTATGACGGGAACGGCCTCCCAGGCCTCCTTGCCCTGGCAGTCCTCGATTTTCAGATTTGCATTGAATTCCTCGTTGTAGAGTTTGAGGTGTTCTCCATAAGTGTCCGCGATCACCTCGTCCATATCCACAAAAATGGTCATATCGATAGTTTTTGTGAAGTACGGCAAAACCGATGGAAATTTCAAAAGTTAAGGGGATTTCAAATCATGGTGAACCCAAAAAGGTCAATCTGATTTTGTCGGGGATCCTTTTTTGCCTTATTGTGCACACTTAAGTTTTCATATTCAAAAGCCTTATCTTCACATTGGGAACAAGGCATTATATTGTGCCCGTATTAAAAACCGACCTATGCTTCCAAAAGGAAATTTTCCGTCCCATGTCCATCTCAATGGAGAAATCCTCCCGGTTGAACAGGCCAAGATTTCAGTGTTCGACCGCGGTTTTCTCTTTGGCGATGGAATCTATGAAGTGATGGTACAACTCCAAAACGGGATTTTCTATAAGAAGGCCCATATCGACCGTTTGCGCAGCAATCTCAATGCGGTCGGTATCCCATACGACCTTGGGGAAATCGACACAACACTGGAATCCCTGTTGGAGGCCTCCGGACTTGGGAAAAAGGATGCCCTGATCTATATACAGCTCAGTAGGGGAACGGCCCCCAGGTCCCATGCCTTTCCCCAGGGTGTGCCCCCCACGGTAATGATGTACGCCCTACCGCTTCCCCTCCCATATATAAACACCCAGAACTTAAGGGGAATGACCTTGGCAGATCAAAGATGGGAACTCTGCCATATAAAATCCACCTCCCTTTTGGCCAATACCATGGCCAATACCCTGGCTACAAGGGCAGGTTCGGTTGAAGCCGTACTGTTCAGGGACGGCCTTATTACCGAAGGCTCCCATACGAACGTCTTTTTTGTAAAGAACGGCAAACTGTTCACCCATCCTGCCAATCACAATATTCTAAACGGCATCACCCGAAAAATTGTACTTGAACTCTGCCGGGAATTGGACATTGAGGTGATTGAAAAGGCCGTGGCCCATAGTGAAATGACAGAAATGGATGAAGCTTTCCTTACAGGTACCACCACCCAGATTGCCTCCCTGGCCCAATTGGACGGACATGTGTACCACGCCCCGGGCAATATCGGTCCGGTGACCCGCAAGCTTCAGTCGGCCTTTGCCATTCTAAAGGACATGGACAGTTCGGAACTGGAACTTTGATCATATCAAAAGTCAAACCAATGATCGACCAAATGAGGAACCCTAACAATAGAAATATCCTAAACATGAAAATGAACTATACCCTTTTGGCCCTGGCCATCACAACCTTAACCAATCCCATAATGGCCCAACAGAGGCCTCCCACCGTTGAAAAACAATACAGCCGGGAGGTGGGCAGATTGGCCGAAAACAAAAAGGTACAGCAGGCCTTTGGGTACATTGAAGAGCAAAAAGAGCAGACCACGGCGGACCTGATAGCCCTTACCGAAATCCTTGCCCCTCCCTTTATGGAGGAAGAGCGGGGCAAGGCCTTCGCAAAACTCCTGCAACAGGCCGGGGTCGACAGTCTATGGACCGACCCGGTGGGCAATGTGATCGGCCTGAGGAAGGGAACCTCGGGCAAGGGGGGCTTGGTGGGCATTGACGCCCATTTGGATGTGGTCTTTCCCAAAGGGACCGATGTTCGGGTCAGAAAGGTCGGGGATACCCTAAAGGCCCCTGGAATCGGGGACGACACCCGGGGACTGACCATGCTCATCAGTATGCTCAAGGCCATGAACAGGGCAGATTTGAAGACTTCCAAGGATATTATTTTCGTGGGCTCCGTGGGCGAGGAAGGCCTCGGGGACCTCAGGGGCATGAAATACATGTTCGGGGAATCGGGCCTGGACATCGATTCGTGGATAGCCATCGACGGGGGCAGCATGGGAAGGATCAGCAATGCCGGCCTGGGTTCCAAACGCTATAAGTTGGTCATCTCGGGCAAGGGAGGGCATTCCTGGGGTGCCTTTGGATTGGCAAACCCCCATCATGCCCTGGGAAAAGCCATTGACATCTTCTCCGAGGCCGCCATGGAATTTACAAAATACGACAGCTCAAAGAC
>CALDPL010000523.1 GCA_937911965.1 uncultured Allomuricauda sp.
GGAATAGCCGCCAAAGGTATGCCCCCCCAAATGCCGGTCCTTTCCGTTATAGGTCTGGATGTTGCCTTGCTCACAATACTGCTCGTGGCCCTCTTTGCATTGTTCGCATTCCCGACAACTGTCCACCATGCAGCCCACCGCGGCCAGCTCCCCGACCACAAAGCGGTCCACTTCACTGCCCACTTCCGTGATCCGTCCCACAATCTCATGGCCGGGTCCCGCCCCACTCATTGCGGGCGGTGTGAAGGTCGGAATGGCAGACCCCGCAATAAAGGATCTCCAGGGCCACATCCCTGGGGGTCGTCCCCCGACGTTGTATGGTCATTCCCTCCAAAGGGTTCTCCGCGGCCGTTGTGCCAAAGGCCCTGGTCGGTATTGTTCTCATGTTTATCTGATTTTGGATTCCATGAAGGTACGGTATAATCGCCGATCGCACAATCCTTTTTGTGCAGTGCTTGTGTCCCATGAACGGACCTATGGTCCCAAATCCATATGGGGATTTGTCTTTTCAAAAAAAAATGGGGCCCTCACAAATTTTTAAACAAAAGGGTGTTTGTCCGTTAAAAAGTTCTCCCTATATTTGGACCCATGTTCAACAACGATCAAAATATCCAGTGGTGGAATAACTTGCGTCCCAGGTCGTGAGCTAAGCCCCCATTATAACCATACAAGAGGCCTGTCATCACGACAGGCCTTTTTAATTTTCAACAAATGACGATGAACTATACCCTAAAGACCCATTACAAAAAGATCCTGGCGGACACCATCACCCCGGTGAGCGTCTACCTCAAGATCAGGGACCGTTTTCCCAACAGCCTTCTTTTGGAGAGCAGCGACTACCATGCCAATGACAACAGTTTTTCCTATATCTGCTGCAATCCCATTGCCTATATCAAGGTTCAGGACAACCACCTGCTGCAAAAGTTCCCTGATGGGAAAAAGGAAGACATCGAACTTTCGGGGGGCAGGGAGGTCCCCGAACTGATCGACAGCTTTGCAAAGCGGTTCTCGGTGAGCCAGAACGGCTTTAAGTTTATATACAACGGCCTGTTCGGCTATATGTCCTACGATGCGGTCCGCTATTTCGAGGACATCGAAGTGGCCCAAAAGGAGGGTTCCGTGAAGATTCCCGACATCCATTATGCGGTCTACCAAAACATCATCGCCATCGACCATTTTAAGAACGAGGCCTACCTCTTCGCCCACTGCTACGATCGGGAAAACAATGTGGAGGAATTGGAACAATTGCTCAAGGTCCGCAATTTTTCCTCCTACAACTTCCACAGGGAGGGCGATCCCGTATCCAATTTGAGCGATGGGGAATATATGGAGCAAGTGGAACTTGCCAAAGAACATTGTCAAAGGGGGGATGTGTTCCAACTGGTGCTCTCCAGGAGGTTCACCCAAAACTTCAAGGGGGATGAATTCAACGTGTACAGGGCCCTGAGATCGATCAACCCCTCCCCTTACCTCTTCTATTTTGACTACGGCAATTTCAAGATCTTTGGAAGTTCCCCCGAGGCCCAATTGGTGGTCAAGGACGGCAAGGCGGAGATCCACCCCATAGCCGGGACCTACAAACGCACCGGAAACGACGAGAAGGATGCCCAATTGGCCAAGGAACTGGCCCGGGACGACAAGGAAAACAGCGAACACGTCATGTTGGTGGACCTGGCCCGAAACGACCTGAGCCGCAACGGGAACACGGTACAGGTGGAAACCTATAGGGAAGTGCAGTATTTCTCCCATGTGATTCATCTGGTCTCCAAGGTGACCGGACGGTTGAAAAAAGGGGTGGGCACCATGAAGATCGTGGCCGACACCTTTCCGGCCGGGACCCTGAGCGGGGCGCCAAAACACAGGGCCATGCAACTCATTGAACAATACGAAAAGAACAGCAGGGGCTTTTATGGGGGTGCCATTGGGTTCATGGACTTCAAGGGCAACTTCAACCACGCCATAATGATCCGCACCTTTTTGAGCAAGGACCACCAATTGCACTACCAGGCAGGGGCCGGGCTGGTGGCCGCCTCCAAGGCAGCGGACGAATTGCAGGAAACCTATAACAAACTGGGCGCCTTGAACAAGGCCCTTGAAATCTCCGAAACGATCTGAAGCATGGGAACAAAGATTTTGATGATCGACAATTACGACAGTTTCACATACAACCTGGTCCACTATCTGGAGGACCTGGATTGCGAGGTCACCGTCAAACGAAACGACCGGATCGGCTTGGAAGAAGTGGAGGCCTTTCCCAATATCGTCCTGTCCCCGGGCCCCGGCATACCCGATGAGGCCGGTCTGCTCAAGGAAATCATCCGCAACTTTGCGCCCAGCAAACGCATTTTGGGCGTTTGTCTGGGCCAACAGGCCATAGGCGAGGTCTTTGGGGGCCGGTTGTTCAATCTGGATGAGGTCCACCACGGGGTGGCCACCAGGATTACCGTACTGCGGGAGGATCCCCTTTTCAAGGGCCTTCCCAAGGAATTGGAGGTGGGAAGATACCATTCCTGGGTGGTGGACCCCCAGCTTCCCGAAGCCTTGGAGGCCACCTCGGTGGACGGGCAGGGACAGATCATGTCCCTCAGGCACAAAAGCTATGATGTGCAGGGGGTGCAATTTCACCCGGAATCCGTGCTGACCCCCCATGGAAAACAGATCCTAAAAAACTGGTTGGAAGCCCATAACGGCCCCCAAACCCATAAAGAACAATAAAATATCAGTCATGAAAGAGACCTTGAACAAATTGATAAACCATGAAATCCTGCCCAAGGAGGAGGCAAAGCAGGTGGTGGTGAACATCGCCAAGGGAGCTTACAACACCTCCCAGATCGCTGCCTTCCTGACCGTATATATGAT
>CALDPL010000524.1 GCA_937911965.1 uncultured Allomuricauda sp.
AAACAGGACCTCTCCAAGGAGGCCTATGGGGCCGCCTTTGAAAAAATTGTGGCCAAATCCTGTGCCTGTGTGGGGCTGGGGACCTCCGCCCTTCTGAAATACGGCCTGGATACCAAGACCGAGGGCAGCGGGGTATCCGTCTGTCCCGGCCCCAATATGGCCTATTTCTCCAAGATTGCCAGTCTGAAGGAAATGGTGGGGCATATCTACGGGGAATCCAACCTGATCGAAAGGACGGACCGACCCAATATGTTCATCAAGGAACTCTTTATCTATATCGAGTACCTGGGAAATCGGCTTGAAGAGGCAAAGGCTTCCTTGGCATTAAAGCAACTCGATGCACTTTCCACCTTTGCCAAGAACCTAAACGAGGGCATTTCCTATTATCAATCCCTCTTCCAGGGAACGGTCAAGGCCTTTGGGGAACAGAGATCCCAGCTCCTTGGGGAACTCTCCCGGGCCAGTGCCCAAGTGGAACAAATTGGCCGGCAGATCTTGGGGTTCAAGGGACTTTGGGAAGCCAGGGGGTGAGTTTTCACATGACATCCATCATGGTTTGCCCAAAAGGCAGCGATTAATTTTGTATACCTGGCCTTGGATAGGAAGGACAGGCGGAAAAGGGCTCGGGGGCCATGGGATCCCCGGGCTTCTTTGTATTTCCCATGGACATATCTTCTTGTGATGGAACTTCAGACCAAAATACGACAGCTTAAAAAGAAAAAGAATGCCCTGATCCTGGCACATTACTACCAAGATCCCCAAATCCAGGAAATCGCCGACCATATCGGGGACAGTCTTGGACTTTCCCAAAAGGCCCATCAAACGGATGCGGACATCATCCTGTTCGCAGGGGTCCACTTTATGGCCGAGACCGCAAAGATTCTCAACCCCACCAAAAAGGTGCTTCTTCCCGATCTGGCGGCGGGTTGCTCCCTGGCGGATTCCTGCCCTCCGGAAGCCTTCGGGGAGTTCTTAAACGCCCATCCCAACCATGTCGTGGTGACCTATATCAATTGTTCGGCCCGGGTCAAGGCCATGAGCGATTATGTCTGCACCTCTTCCAATGCGGTCCAGATTGTAGAAAGTCTGCCAGCCGACCAGAAGATTATTTTCGGACCTGATAAAAACCTGGGAGATTATGTCATTCGAAAAACAGGCAGAAACAATATTGTCCTCTGGAACGGGGCATGCATGGTTCACGAAATATTTTCAAACGACAAGATAAACGCGTTGCGGAATGAATATCCAGATGCGAAGATGATCGCGCATCCTGAATGTGAAAAGCATATTCTTGATAACGCCGATTATATTGGATCTACATCCGGCCTGTTGAAATACACCCGGGAAAATCCAGCGAATACGTTTATCGTTGCCACTGAAAGCGGTATTATCTATCAAATGCAGAAAGCAAGTCCGGATAAACGGTTTATTCCCGCGCCACCCAACAATGCATGCGCCTGCAATGATTGTCCGCATATGAAATTAAATACGCTCGAAAAACTATATAACTGCATGAAGTATGAGTTACCGGAAATAGACCTCGATCAGGACGTTATTGAAAGAGCGCGATTACCCATTGAACGAATGCTTGAAATTTCATCCCGCTTAGGCTTATAAAGGAAATAACTATGTTTGATAATAAAGACAGAACCAATTTAGAGGAACTTGGAGAGTTTGGTTTGATCGATCACCTGACCAAAACTATACAACTCGAACAAAAATCTACTATCAAAGGCATTGGGGACGACGCTGCGGTTCTCGATTTTTCGACTTATAAAACTTTAATTTCCACCGATCTCCTTTTGGAAGGCGTACACTTCGATTTGAGATATGTCCCACTCAAACATTTAGGCTATAAGGCGGTTCAAGTTAATCTGAGCGATATTTATGCCATGAATGGTATGGCATCGCAGGTTACTT
>CALDPL010000525.1 GCA_937911965.1 uncultured Allomuricauda sp.
ATGTGACCGGCGACCTGGACGACGCCCAGCGCGAGCGACTGCTGCAGATTGCCAACGCCTGCCCAGTGCACAAGCTGCTGGCGGGCGAGGTCCGGATCGAGACGGATGCGCTGGGCGACCGCGGGGTCGAGCCCGAGGATGCCGTTGAGGTCGATGTCGCCCAGCGGGCCGGGGATGCTGGGAAGGCCTTGGAGGTCCTCCATCTTTCGTATCAATTTCACCCCTTGGCCGTCATAGCCGAACTGGGCGCTCTTCCATACAAAGGGAAGGCTTAGCCCTCCGTTGAGGATGCTGTCCTCGATTTCGGAACCATAGGCGAATCGGTTGAAGGCCGCCGTTGGGATGCCGTGATCGGTATAGAACAGCTTTTGCTTGGCCTTGTTCTGAACGGTCCTCAAGGTTTTGGTGGGGGGATACACCCGTACGCCCATGTCCTCCAATTTTTCAAGGGCGTCCACATTCACGTTCTCGATCTCCACGGTGATCACATCCAACCCTTTCCCAAATTGGTATACGGCCTCAAGGTCCATCAGGTCCCCCAATACGAACTCATTGCAACCAATGGCACAGGGCGCGTCCGGTGAAGGATCCATAACCCTGGTGTGGATGTCCCATTTGCGGGTTTCCTGGAGCAACATCTTGCCCAATTGGCCCCCTCCCAAGATTCCCAGTTTAAAGTCGGATGAAAAAAAATGCATTGATAGGCGGATTGGAATAAAAGCAAAAATACATGATTTCATTGAAGGGGTGAAAGATCAGTGGGCAAACACCCCAAAAATACTATCTTTGCCAACCTGACCATAATCGAGAAACATTGATCAAACTGCACGACAAGGTGTTCAAGCCCTATTTGGGAGAGGAGGAGATTCTCAAGGCCATATCGCGGATGGCCGAGGAAATCGCCCGGGACTACAAGGATGAAATGCCCTTGTTTGTAGGGGTGCTCAATGGGGCCTTTATGTTTGTTTCCGATTTTTTGAAAGCCTATCAGCATCCCTGTGAGGTTTCCTTTGTCCGACTGGGCTCCTATCAGGGGTTGACCTCCACAGGGATCGTGGAAACCCTTTTGGACGCCCCCGATGAACTCGAGGGCAAAAGCGTGATCATCTTGGAGGATGTTGTGGATACCGGCCGTACCCTGAAACATTTGGTGGAACTGTTCTCCAATACCCATGCGAAGGAATTCAAGATAGCAACCCTTTTCTACAAATCCGAAGTTTACAATGGGGAATACGCCATTGATTATGTGGGATTGGAAATCCCCGATGATTTTATTGTGGGTTATGGGCTGGACTATAAGGAACTGGGCAGGAATTTAAGGGAAGTATACCAATTAAACCAATCACATATGATCAATCTGGTGCTTTTTGGCAAGCCAGGAGCAGGAAAGGGGACCCAAGCGGAGGTCTTGAAGGAAAAGTACAATCTTATGCACATCTCCACCGGGGATGTGTTCCGATACAACATCAAAAATGGAACCGAGCTGGGCAAAATGGCCCAATCCTATATGGACAAGGGGGAACTGGTCCCCGACGAAGTGACCATTGACATGTTGATGGCCGAGGTGGAGAAAAGTCCTGAAGCCGCCGGATTCATCTTTGACGGGTTCCCACGGACCACGGCCCAGGCCGAGGCCCTGGACAATTTTTTGGAATCCAAGGATATGAAGGTGGATGCGACCATCGCCCTGGAAGCGGATGATGAGGCCCTTATGGCCCGAATATTTGAACGGGGAAAGAGCAGTGGCCGTGCCGATGATCAGGATGAATCCATGATCCGCATCCGTTTTGGGGAATACAATCAAAAAACGGCCCCACTTAAGGCCTACTATCAGAGACAGGGAAAATTCCATTCCGTTAACGGAGTGGGGGCCATAGATGAAATTACCCGCCGCTTGGGCAAGATCATCGACGGGCTCATCAAAAACTAGTCCGCCGAACTTTAAAGGGGCCTTTAGATACGAACCCCTTTATTGAAGGAACACTTTCCAAGCCATGGGAACCTAAAACAGGAAAAATGACCGAGGGCAATTTTGTGGATTATGTAAAGGTGCACGTCTCTTCAGGGAACGGGGGCAAAGGTTCCGCCCATTTGCACCGTGAGAAATATGTGGCCAAGGGTGGCCCCGATGGAGGGGATGGGGGCCGGGGCGGGCATGTCATTGTCAAGGGGAACAAAAATCTTTGGACCCTTTACCACTTTAAGTTCAAAAAACATTTCAAGGCCGGCCATGGGGAGCACGGCAGTAAAAACCGAAGTACCGGGGCCGACGGGGCCGACACTTATCTGGAAGTGCCCTTGGGCACCGTGTGCAGGGACACGGATACCAATGAAATCCTTTTTGAGATCACCGGGGACGGGGAAGAGCGAATCGTACTCGAAGGCGGAATGGGAGGGCGTGGCAATTGGCATTTCAAGACGGCCACCAACCAGACTCCCAGATATGCCCAGCCGGGCATTCCGGGAAAAGAGGCCGACATCACCCTGGAATTGAAGGTTCTTGCCGATGTGGGCCTTGTAGGCTTCCCAAATGCCGGCAAATCGACCCTGTTATCCGCGATGACCTCAGCCAAACCGAAGATCGCGGATTATGAGTTCACCACCCTAAAACCCAATTTGGGCATCGTGGAACACCGGGACTTCACGAGCTTCGTCATGGCCGACATACCCGGAATCATAGAGGGAGCGGCCGAAGGCAAGGGCTTGGGGCACTATTTTTTACGGCATATCGAACGCAATGCCACCCTGCTTTTCCTGATTCCGGCGGACAGTAAGGACATCAGTGCGGAGTATGCAATTCTTTTGGACGAACTCAAAAGGTACAATCCCGAATTGTTGGACAAGAGCAGATTGGTGGCCATAACCAAATGCGACCTATTGGATGCGGAACTCATAGAGGAGATGTTGGAGGAGCTGGAAGAGGATTTCAAGGGACTGCCCCTGCTGCCGATCTCCTCTGTGAGCGGGTTGGGCATACAACGGCTCAAAGATGCGCTCTGGGTTCTTTTGAACGAATAATTTGTATTCTCCCGCCCAATTGGCCACAGATTGATTAAATTTAAGCCTTAGCGTACAATCCCATGCGAAATGCAATTGTCATTGTGGTCGTTCTATTGTCGGTTTCCTGTGCGACCGTAAGGGTGGACTATGACTACGACAGGGAGGTTGATTTCACGGCCTATACCACCTACAATTATTTTTCGGACCTGGATTCGGGCATGGGCCAACTGGATGAAAGAAGGCTGATCGGCATTCTGGATTCCACCCTTGAGAGCAGGGGCTATCGCCTGGTCGAAGAACCCGATTTTTATATCAATATACTCAGTACCGTTTTTCAAGCGGGGGGCAGGAACAGTGTCGGGGTCGGCCTGGGGGGAGGCGGCAGGAATATAGGCGGTGGAATTTCCTTGGGGATTCCCGTGGGAAGCCCGGCCCTGAAACGCAGTGTACAAATTGATTTTGTCGATGCCCAACGCGACGCCCTGTTCTGGCAGGCCGTGGCGGAAAGTGGATATCGGGAGGCTGCCACTCCGGCGATCAGGGAAGAAAAATTGAGGAGTTTGGTGAAAAAGGTGTTTTCCAAATTCCCACCAAAGGGTAAATAGCCTTGAAACTTCCAGGATTCCGTCCCATTCAATGCCTTGTTTCCGAAAATAAAGAGTACAATTACCGTTCAGTGGGTCGATTTTACCATTGCCCATAAATTTCTTTTGAAGGAAACGGTCATCCCCTACCTTGGTCCCATCAATTGAAAAAACCACAGATCATGATAGTACTCGCAAAACTGATTATTTCCCTTTTGGTGGTCATTCTTCTTTGAGGGACAAGTTAAATTCACCGACATGAAAAAGATGGGGACACTTCACAAGTTGTTATATTTCCTGGGTTTGATGAGTTGGGCCGTTGGGGTCTATGGCAGTGTGGATGACCGATGGTTCCCAGAGCCCGATCCGTTTATATACTTTGGTTTGGCCTTGTTCTGGGCCGCTTCGGGACACTTCCTCGACGGCTATTGTTGCCGACCTTTTTGGGGTCGCTTCAAGAGTCCGGGGAACGCGGGGACATCCCTGGGAAAGACATCATTGAAGAAATAGGGAAAAATGTATATTTGGCAGGATCGTTTTCTCCTATGGTACTGAACGTTAAAAGTAGAAACCAAAGCTTTTGGATCCTACAACTATTGGGTTGGGGCTTTATCAACGCCATCTCGGTATTTGTCCCCAAGGAAATCAGTACCGAATTGGCAGTGTATTCCACCGTCATGGGGATCTTTATCGGGGTCTTGTCCACCTCCTTACTGCGTTGGATCCTCAAGAGAAGGGTGCATTTCGATTCTTTTGTGGCCCGGGATCTGTGGAATATCTTTTTTTATTTTCTATTGGCCGCTCTCCTTTACGGCCTTTTGAATATGTTTTTTGGTTACCTCTACGGAGAATTTGGTCCGGAACTCAACCCTTCGGAAGAACAAATGTTCAAGGCCTACAACAATTTTTGGATTTTGGTCCTGAACTCCCTCTTCATGGTCGGGGCCTGGCTGGTAACCTATTTGGTCATAAAGCTCTTGCTCAAACTCAATCGGGACCGCATCGAGCGTTTGGAACTCAATGCCAATTTAAAGCAGGCCCAACTCGATACCCTAAAGGGTCAGGTCAATCCCCATTTCATGTTCAACAGCCTGAACAATATCAGGGGACTGATGTTGGAGGATGTGGAAAGGTCCAGGGAAATGCTCACCAAATTATCCGAGATCCTTCGTTATTCCTTGACCAAAAACAAGCTCAACGACATTCCGGTCGAGGAAGAACTCGAGATGGTGGACCATTATATCGATTTGTCCAAAATACAGTTCGAGGACCGGTTGAAATTCACAAAGAGGGTGGATCCCGACACCTTGGAACTCGATATCCCGCCCATGTTGATCCAATTGCTCGTTGAAAACGCAATCAAGCACGGGATCTCCAACCTAAAACAAGGTGGGGAGATTGTGTTGTCCATGGAGAGGAGGGAGGCACAATTGGAAATCGAGGTGAGGAATACCGGAGGCTTGAAGAACTCTGGGGATTCCACCCAATTGGGGAACAATAATATCAAACAAAGGCTGAAACTGCTCTATGGAGATCGCGCAAGTTTTACATTGGGTGAGGAAGAAGGGAAAGTGGTGGCACGAATCACAATTCCATTGAAATGAACATCAAGGCAGTCATAGTGGAAGATTCCAGGTTGGCCCGCAATGAGCTGAAGGTCCTTATCAACACCTATGGGGGAATCGACCTTGTGGGGGAGGCCGGGAACGTCGATGACGGTTATGAACTGATCCAAAGGACAAATCCTCAGCTGCTCTTTCTGGATATCAACATGCCCGAAAAGGATGGTTTTGAGCTTCTTGAAATGCTCGATGAGGTTCCCCTGACCATTTTTACCACCGCCTATGACCAATATGCCATAAAATCCTTTGAGTACAATACCCTGGATTATCTTTTGAAGCCCATAAGTGAAAAACGCTTTGGAATCGCCATGGACAAATTAAAGGCCAAATTGGAAAATGCTTCAAAGAATACGCCGAAGACCAAAACTTTGGGGCCTGGCAGTCAGATATTCATCAAGGACGGGGAGTCGTGCTGGTTGGTGAAAATAGGGGAGATTTCCCTCCTGGAGATCGAGGGCAACTACACCCGGGTGCATTTTGGGAAGGAGAAGCCACTACTGTACAAATCCCTCAACCAATTGGAGGAAAAATTGCCGGAGGATATTTTCTTTCGTGCCAACCGCCAACAGATTGTCAATACCGATACCATAAAAACCGTGGTTCCCTGGTTCAATGGCAAACTAAAACTGACCCTGGACAACGGGGAAGAAGTGGAGGTTTCCCGAAGGCAGTCCTATATCTTCAAGGACCGGATGAGCCTATAGGATATCCCAATATACAGGTTTTGGAACCATAAGGCCATCAAAGGGATTTCAACAATCCCCCATCTATTGGGATATTGGTCCCTGTGATAAAAGCCGCAAGGTCCGAGGCCAAAAAAGTGACCAAATAACCGTATTCCGAAGGTTTGCCAATGCGTTTGACCGGGACCTGGGCCTCCATTTTGGCGAGAATTTCAGAGGGGTCCAAGCCCAATTGTACCGCTTTTTTTGCGTTGAGCTGTGCGATCCTGTCCGTGTCAAAATATCCCGTCAGGGTATTGTTCACCGTGATGCCGTCCCCGGCCACATCAAAGGCCAGACTTTTGGCCCAGCTTACCAGGGCGGCCCTGATGGAATTGGAAAGTGCCAAATAGTTCAGGGGCTCCTTCACCGAAATGGAGGAAATATTGATGATTCTTCCCCACTGGTTCCCGCGCATGCCCTCCAAGGCCAGTTGTGTGGTATAAACCACGGTTTTAAAGAGCAGGTCGAAGGCTTCTTGATACTGCCCTATATTTTTTTCCAGGGCATTTCCGGCCGGGGGACCTTGGGTGTTGTTCACAAGAATGTCCACGGTATTGCTTGCAAAAAATTCGGAAATCCGGCCCTTGAAGGCTTCAAAATCGTTGAAATCCACCAACAGGTATCCGTGCCGCTGTCCTTGGTCCCTGTTGAGTTCACCGACCAACTCCCTTAGGCGCGATTCATTGCGGGCCATAAGGGTGACACTGGCCCCGCTCGCCGCCAATTGACGGGCAATGGCTTCCCCGATTCCCTTGCTGCTGCCACCCACAAGGGCTTTTTTTCCTGAGAGCGAAATGTTCATGGCTTCCTGTATTCATTCCCCCGATCCGATTTCAGCAAGGCCCGGTCCATAGGTTCTTCAAGTGTCAATCCGCTATGATGGCCCGCAGTGGTTTCCCGGGTCACGATCGTTGATCGGTCCATAACTTTTAAATTAATTGGAAAGATAGGAATAATTAAGAAGCCGCCTTTATTTGCAATGGTTTTGCCAATGGTTATTTTTGGGGATCAAACTCATCTGATGAACATTAAATTTATTGGAAGCGGAGGGGGACTTCTGGAGGATCTGCAATGGGCCTTGCAGAAATTGGGCCATACCGTGGGTACATCCGGGTCCGTTCATGGGCAAATTGATGCAGTTGTCCTGGGTACACAGGGCCCCATTGACGCAACGGAACTCGACAGCGCCCGGGAACTTGGGCTCAAGATTTATTCCATTGCCGATTTTTTGTACGAATTCTCAAAACATAAGACCAGGGTGGTCATTGCAGGGGAACCGGGGAGGCAAGAGGTCATATCCATGCTAATGCAGGTACTCCATTACAATGGGGTAGAGGTCGATTTTGTGGTCGATGCGGCCCTGGGGAGCCAAGGCCGTAGGGTGTCCCTCAGTGAAGAAAATGATTTTATCGTGTTGGAAGGGAAGGAAGGGCCTGCCTCACCAGTGGATTCCAGGCCAATTTTCCACATTTACCGGCCCAATATTGCCCTTATTGGCGGTATGACCGGGAAGGAGGGGGCGGAAGTTTTTGTGGACAGCATTGTCAAGGGTGGGAGCATCACCTTCAATGAGGAAGATCCGCTGCTCAGGGATTTGGTTGCCGGTTCCGAGAATACCATTAGGAAATTTCCCTATGCCACCCCTGCCCACAGGCGGGAAGGGGAAGTCATCCTTTTGGAAACCCCCGAAGGGGAAATGCCCCTAGAGGGTTTTGGGGCACAGGACCTGCTCTCTATGGCAGGGGCCCAATGGATCTGTCAACAGTTGGGGGTGGACCAGGGAGATTTTTTCCAGGCGATGACCGCCTATTCAAAATAAGGGCTATACCCCGAACTGCCTTAAGTGGTGATCTAAATGTTTGTACTGCATTTTCCCCCATTGTTCCTTGGTGAAAGCCCCAAAAATGGGGTGTGGTCCCGGTTCCCCTTTTTCCCCCAACAGCTGAAAGTCATCGAGCAATTGGATCAATTTTGTACGTTCCTCCATGAAGTCCCGATCCTCCTTCACCTTGAATCCTGGGGCCGTGGGCATGTTTTGTTTCCAA
>CALDPL010000526.1 GCA_937911965.1 uncultured Allomuricauda sp.
CCGAGCGGCGTAATCTTCACTCTTTGCGAGTCTGGCTGCGAATCTGGGGCTGTGCCGGTCGCGGCGCAGCCGGCGAGGCCGGCGGCGAGGCAGGCGATCAGTAAGGGCCTCATGCGATGGTTCCTCCCGTTTTGCCAAGGAATCCCGTTGGGGTATATTTCCCTCCTTGTCGGCCGGTTGGAGGATTTCACAGGAATCCTTTATGGAAAATTCCGGGATTGACAATCTGAAGTTACGTGGTTCTTGGGGGAAACTCGGAAATCATAGTATTGGCAATTATGACTATCAGGCCACCTATGATACGGGAACCATTTACTCTTTTGGAGGGAACCAGGTCCCGGGGCTTGTGGCATCCCTTTCCAATAATTTATTGGAATGGGAGACCACGACCATGTCGAACCTAGGTCTGGAACTCGGAATTTTCAACAACAGGCTGCGTTTGGAATCCGATATCTATAATAAGGTGACCGATGGTATTTTGTTCCGTGCACCGGTTTTTGCTTCCGTGGGTGTCAAATCCCCTCCCTTCCAGAATATCGCTGAGGTCACCAATTCAGGTTTGGACCTAAATCTCAGCTGGCGTGACAATATCGGTGAATTCAACTATGGTATATCGGCCAATTTCAATGCCAATGACAACCAAGTTACAAAACTTAAAGGCCCCCTTGAGGCAGGTTGGACGACGGATGAAAATGGATTTAGAAGTTATCAAACCAATATTGGGGATGTATCGACCGTGGTGGACAATACGCGTCGCACCATGGAAGGAAAGCTAATCAATGAGTATTATTTACTGAACACCTATACCGGCAATGGCTCCCACTTTTTTGAGGATGGTTCGGTGAACCCGAAGGGCGGCCCTCGAGACGGCATGATTCGAAGCGAGAGTGACATGCAGTGGTTAGAGGCCATGATAGCTTCCGGCAACACCTTCCTGCCCAACATGAACGTAGGTAAAAAGGGAATTTGGTATGGGGACTATATCTATGAAGACGTGAACGGAAACGGTATATATGGAGATGATAACGACTATAAGTTCCAGAATGTTTCCATGACCCCCAAGTACACCTATGGGCTTCAATTGAATATGGATTGGAAGGGATTCAACCTTTCCATGCTATGGGCCGGTGCCGGTGGACATTCAATGTACTGGAGATATGCCGGTTTCAATTCATATTCAACTCGGGCGGACCTTGCCATAAGCAAGGACATTGCATATGACCACTATTTCTTTGACCCTGCAAACCCCAATGACCCCCGCACCAATCTGGATGCAAAACACGGTCGTTTGACCATGAACTATGGATCTGAACAAAATGGAGGATCCAACTTCTCGAAGCTCTGGCTATACAAGGCAGACTATTTGAAGCTGAGGAACCTGACCTTTGGCTATAAATTGCCAAAGAAATGGTTGGAAACGGTAAATCTTCATGATTTTTTTATGTTCGTCAGCGGAGAGAACCTTTTGACCTTCACAGATTACCCTGGAATGGATCCTGAATTCAACAATACCATGAATTATTATGCAAATCCAAAACAGTATTCCTTGGGTGTAAACATCAAATTTTAAAATTTTGAACATGAAAACAATCATAAAAATACTCGTTGCCCCGGCTATGTTTTTATTGGTCTTGGGGTGCAGCCAATCCTTGGATCTAAATCCTTATGATGAAATAAGCTCTGAAAATTCTTTTGGATCCGCGAATTTGGCAGAGGCAGTCGTAAACGGAGCGTACAGTAATCTGCGCTACGATTACAGCAATTTTGATAGGGATATTCTCAATTGGGATGCCTTCTCTTCGGTGATAGACCCCACGGAAGCGCATATTTTCTTGAATTATTCGTATCTCACGGGAACAATCCAACCCAATGACGGATCCTTTTCCACCTATTGGAAACGCCTGTACGAAGGGGTTGCCCGAGCCAATGACGTAATCAATAACATAGATGTCGTACCCGATATGACCGAGGAGATCAAGGCACGTCGGATTGCCGAGGGTAAATTCCTCCGAGCCTATCACTATTATCGTTTGAACAGTCTTTGGCGTGGGGTGCCCATCTACTTGGAGAACTTGCCCCCTTCCGGCTATACCAATGCCAGAGCGACCGAGGAGGAGGTATGGAATATGATCATCCAGGATTTGACGGATTGTATAAATACAACCGCACTTCCGGATAAATATGCTGCCGGCAGCAGCGACTATGGTCGGGTCAACAAGGCGGCGGCCCATACCCTTCGTGGCAAGGTATATGCATGGCTTGAGAGGTGGGATTTGGCGGAAGCTGATTTTCGTGCGGTCGGGACCATGGGCTTTGCTCTATATTCCGGGGATTATGCCAATCTTTTCAAATTGGAACAAGAAAGGTCCGATGAAATGATATTCAGTGTGCAGATGGAAGAATTGGCAGGAATGGGAAATACTTTCAGTCGTACCTATGGCAATCGGTTGACCACAGGAACAGGGAACTCTTCATTTTTTATGAACACAAACTTTGTGGATACCTACCAGTGGGCCAATGGCAAACCTTTTGATTGGGATGATGTCTTTCCCGGTTATAATGCCATGGATCCAAAATCTCGGAGTGTATATTTTCTTAGGGATAACCTTACGGCCTCGGAACAGGCCAATATGGAAGCCTATGGGGCCGATATGGACAAATACCTGCCCGCTGGCAACGAAGCCCGTATAAAGGCTGCCTATGCAGGCCGTGATTCCAGGCTACAAGCTACGGTAATCACACCCTATTCCAATTATGTCGGGGGTTTTTCAGGTACAGAGATTAATTATTCACCCAGGTGGCCATACCGCACCAGTGCAGAGGCCCCGTATGACCTTCAGACCAATTCCAATTCCTATATGTTGTATTCCATCCGTAAATTCGTCACTGAAGGGCGTGAATTTCTCAATTCTACCTTCAACCCGGTGGATGTTCCGATTTTCCGGTATGCCGATGTGTTGCTGGGTCTTGCCGAAGCCCTCAACGAACAAGGGAAATACCTGGAGGCCATTGAGTTTGTGAACCAGGTCCGGAATCGGGCCAATCTCGCACCACTGAATCAACCTGGGAATCCTTTTGTGGCGGTCGATAGTTCAAATGATCTGCGAACCCGGATCAGGGACGAACGAAAATGGGAACTTGCCGGAGAGGAACAACTCTTTTATGATGAATTGCGTTGGGGAACCTGGCAGGAGAATAAATTTTCACAGGGCAATGGCCTATTGGAAGTTTGGGGTGCTCCAGTGTACACTTATCAATGGGGAGGCTCCGCTTATCTCAAATGGCCAATACCCGCCGCCGAAGTGGAAAGGAATCCCAATTTGATCCAAAACGATAGTTGGTAAGGATGTAGATTGGATAATGATAATTGGCAAATCGGGTGTTGAATTCCCGGGAGGTCAGCGGCCAAAGCAACCATTGGTTCCGAAGGCCATCCCAATAATATATAATGTGGCGATCCTAAATTCCAGCTTGTAAATTGATTTGGGAATTAAAAGTGGATAAAACCATGTGAAAATCGAAAAATGATAAAGGAATGAAAACCAAAATTATATTTTATACGGTACTCATGTACCTCATGGTTTCGTGCAGTAATTCAGAAGAAATTGACCAAGGTCCGGGCAGCGGTGACAGCGGACAAAAGAAGTCTTTGACCTTGACTCCCATAGGGGACTTGAATCTGGGGCCTTCCACAATCAATTCCCATAAGGATTTTACTTCGCGTTCTTCCCTGATGATGAACTTTCGCTCCTACGTGGAGATAGGGGTCGACCAGACCAAGGTGAACGCCCCGGTATATCCAAGGGTGCGGAAAATGGGGGATGGTGGATACATTCTTTTTTACCAGAACAATCAGATAGGTGCCGATTCCTATTATGTTATGAGTTCGGACCTGAAGAAATGGGTTGGGGGAGACCGGCTCTTTGCGCGCCATGCCATTACCGACCATTCAGGTGCGGTCAATGAACGTCGTTTTTCTACTTGCAATGCCCTGGTCCTGCAAAATGAGGACATCATTGCCGTGGCTTCCTATCGGGCAAACAGGGACTATCGGCTTTTGCCACTGGACAATGGCTTGATCATGAGCCGAAGTGTGGACAATGGATTGACCTGGAGCGATCCGGTGGAAATTTATCAAGGCACGAATTGGGAACCACATCTATTGCAATTGCCCTCGGGAGAGATCCATTGTTATTTCACCGATTCCAGGACCCATATTGCAGATTACAATACTGGGACAGCCCTTATCGTATCCAGTGACAACGGACAAACCTGGACCCCTTCCTTGGGCAACGATCCAAAAAGGGTGATACGACAGAAATTCGGGGAACAAGGGAACGTCGGCCTCTTTACCGATCAAATGCCGGGGGTAATCCAACTCAATGGTGGCCAAAAACTTGCCGCTGCCGTGGAATCCTATAACAATGCAAGCAATTACTACCTTTCCCTGGCCTATTCGGACAGCGATGGGCAGTGGCCGGAACTTTCTGAAAGCGAAGAAGGTCCTATCGATCGTGACAATTATGTGTTTCCGGGAGCGGCGCCGAGTCTTCTCCAGTTCCCTTCCGGGGAAACGGTACTGTCATACAATTCGGAATCCAATTACCGTTTGCGCCTTGGGGATATTGGGGCACGTAATTTTGGAGCGCCTTATACTCCTTTTGATAAAACTGGTTTTTGGGGAACCATCGAACCAATCGATTCCCATCAGATGATCGGTGCCATGCATTCTTCGGGGGCGATCATGTTGGCCCGTTTCAATTTGAATCACCGCATCTCGGCCACTACAAGGTCGGTGGCCATCGATGGGGACAATCGGGAATGGACGGCTTCGGACGATGCCCTGTTTGTAGGACAGAAATCCCAAGCCCAGGCCACTTTAAGATGTTCCAGTGATGATTCCAACCTCTATTTTTTGGTGGAAGTCTTTGACAATGATATTTCCAAGGACGATTATGTCAGCATATATCTAACCACCGATAACAATACACAAGTCAATGCCGATGCCCGTCGTATACGTTTGTCGCATTCGGGACTTAAAAGCACCGACAACTATGGCGGGGGCTGGCGTGAAATGGATATGGACCTGAATGTGGGAAGTTCTTATGACGGCACTTTATCAAATAATGGCGATACCGACAACGGGTATTTGGTTGAGGTATCAATACCTAAATCGGAACTCAATCTATCTTCCGGTGAGCTTCTTGTGAATTTTTCTCTTTTTGACCTACAGGGTGGGGAAGACGCCATCTCCAATACGGCGAACACTTCCACCCTAAACTGGATACCCATATCATTATGAGAAAGACAAAAGATTCGAGGGATGAAATTTTTGATTAGTTGTTTATTGGTGGTACTGTTGACGGGCTGTTCGGGTATTCCCGAAGGGAATCCCCCTATTTTCCGAGCTTTGGACCAAAGTGAATTTGCCGTAAGCGGAGCCTACGAAGAAGGGGCGGGGGTCTTGTGGATCATCGACAGCAGTGATGACCTCGACCCTCCTGTCCTTCGTTTGAGCGGTCCTTGGGACCTTACACAATACACTCATATCGAAGTGAAATTGGTTGGAGGCAACGCATATGGTAACATCGATGTCAATTTAAAAATGGAAGGAGATGGCTCATTCCAGGCCAAAAAACGTCTGAGGGCAAAGGATACAATGGAATGGATCATCCCCCTGCCCCTTTCGCCTGTGGATCCCGAAATTTCCAATAACCTGAAAGGGATGCGCGCCACGCCCTTCAGCATCGAAGGAGTGACCTCCGACCTGGACTATTCCAAGGTGGACAAGATTTTGGTTTCATTTGATAAAGGGTTGAAGGGAACAAAACTGGGAATCGTGGAAATTGCAGGGGTCCATCGGGTACCGGTACCACAGCCCAAGTGGTTTGGAATGGCCGAAGATGAATTCTATCCCTTTATCGATCAATACGGGCAGTTCATTCACAAGGATTGGCCGGGAAAAACAATGAAGGACGAAGATCTCTTGGCCGCCCATCGGAAAGAAATGGATTTCATGGAAAACAATCCGGGCCCCAACGACAGAAGTAAATACGGGGGTTGGATCAATGGGGGGCTACAGAAGGCCACCGGACATTTTTACCTCGATAAGATCAATGGGAAATGGTGGATGGTGGATCCCGAGGGCCACTTGTTCTGGTCTCATGGTGTGGTCCGGGTCACCTCTTCTTCCGCAGTGACCATCATTGATGGACGGGAGTATTATTTCGCTTCCCTTCCCGATACCCATAATCCCCTGGGAAAGTTTTATGAAACCAGGGATGAATTTATGTACAAGTATTATAAATCATGGGGAATAGAAAGGACTTTTGATTATTCCAGTGCCAATATTTACAGGAAATATGGGGAAAACTGGCGGGAGTCATACCGTGACATGATCCGTGCTAGGCTTCTGAACTGGGGCATGAACACCATCTCGGCAGGATCGGACCCCGATATATACCATGGGATGAATGTTCCGTACAGTGACCGGATTGAATTGAACTCGCCAAGGATAGCGGGTGCACCCAAACATCTAAATGTGATTCGGGATCCCTTCCACACCGCTTTTGACCAAGGGTTGGAAGACCAATTGTTGGAACGGGAAGAGGAGTTGGAAAGTACTTGGTGCTATGGATACTTCATTGACAACAAACTTGTTTGGGGCGAAGCTCCCGATTTGGGTAGGTGGGTTTTGAAATCCCCTGCCGATCAACCGGCCAAACAAGCATTTGCCCTGCATTTGAAAAATAAATACAAAACCATAACCGAACTGAACAAGGTCTGGAACACTGCCTATTCCGATTGGGAAGAATTACTGGCCGAACAGAATAAAATTCCCCAAACCGCACTTGGAGACTGTGAGGATTTCTCAACGGTGTTGATTGAGGAGTATTTCAAAAAAGTAGACCGGACCCTGGAGCGGATAGCCCCAGACAAATTGAATTTGGGCTGTAGGTATGTGACGTTCAATGAGCGTGTCCTCCGGATAGCGGCTAAGTACAGCGATGTACTGACCTTTGACCTGTTTTGGGATTCCCTTTCCGAATTTCGCCTGCCCGAGGGCATCGACAAACCTGTTTTAATCGGAGAATTTCATTTTGGTGCCACGGACAGGGGCCTGTTCCACCCCGGGCTGAACCAAAAGGCCAATCAAGAGGAACGGGGCATGGCCTACGAAAAATACGTTCGATCCGCCTTGTTGAACCCCTTTGTGGTGGGTACCGCTTGGCACCAGTTTTCCGATCAAGCAACAACGGGAAGGTTTGACGGGGAAAACTTCCAAGATGGATTGACGGATGTTGCGGATCGGGTCTATTGGGAAACCATTCTGAAGGTAAAGGAAATTGGCAGTGATCTTTACCGGATCAGAAGGGGGCAAGAACGATTACCAAGAGGGCAGGACAATACAGATTCTTACCAGGAGAATAATTGACAAACCAAAAAGAGAACGATGAATCTTACCAAAAGAATAAAAGCCAATAGAGGAAAATTCCTTTTAATCGTATTTATCATGTTTTTTGTACTTGGCCCGATGGCTTGCCGAGAGCAGGAACCCGAGCTGGTCGAAACCCTGGAAACGCCCGCAAGATGGTCCAGGGAAAAAGCCAACGAATGGTACGAGGAGCAACCTTGGATCGTAGGGTGTAACTTCGTCCCATCCACTGCGGTCAACCAAATTGAAATGTGGCAAGAAGAAACTTTCGACCTGGAAACGATTGACCGGGAATTGGGATGGGCAAGGCAGATTGGTTTCAACACGGTCCGTATATTTTTACACAATTTGGTATGGGAAGAAAACCCTGAAGGTTTCAAGAATAGGTTGGATCAATTGCTCAATGTGGCGGATGACCATCAAATCAGGGTCATCATTACCTTTTTCACAAACGGAACCTTTGACGATATTTTGATGCCTACCCTTGGCAAGCAAAACCCACCCATACCCGGGGTACACAATTCGGGCTGGGTTCAATCCCCCGGCTCGGACATTGTCAACGACCCTTCCCAATGGTCCCCCCTTGAAAAATATGTAAAAGATGTGGTAGGGACCTTTAAGGATGATGACCGCATTTTGTTTTGGTCACTCTACAATGAACCTGAAAACCCCAAACGTGGGGCCCAAAGCTTAAATCTATTGCGAAAAGTCTTTGAGTGGGCCCGTAGCGTCGATCCTTCACAACCCTTGACCGCACCGATCTGGAAAATACCGGGAGAACATAGGACCTTGCTCGACATTGTGAGTTTTTTGGGCGAAAATTGCGATATCATCACCTTTCACTCTTATCATGACACGGAAACAACCCAAAGGTTTATAGAATTGTTGAAGGCTTTTGGAAGGCCAATGGTATGTACGGAATATATGGGCAGAACCCTGGGCTCCACTTTTGAGAATACCCTGCCCATTTTTAAAGAGGAGAAAGTCGGTGCCATCAGTTTTGGTCTGGTCGCGGGCAAGGCCAATTTTTATTATCCCTGGGGCAGTAAGGAGGGGGACCCCGAACCTGAACTTTGGTTCCATGACATCTTTCGAAAGGATGGCACACCGTACAGCCAAGATGAAGTCGAGTTTATCCAAAATATCATCGCAGCGGAATAGGGGGTAAACCCAAAGTATATTGACAATTAAAATTAAAAACAAATGATCAAAAAAGTAGACGACCTCAAGTTTAATATTTCGATGAACTTTTGTCTTGGGATAATGGTTTTTATCCTATTTGCCAATATCAGCATTACCAATGCCCAGAAGAAAAATAGCAAAAAATCCAACCCGAAAACGAGTGTTGCCCAACAGGGAACCACTGAATCACAAGAGGATCGGGGTGGAAATGTCCGTATCTCATGGGACAGGGGCACCTATCGGGAGATGTCATCGGTCCATGTGTCCAATAAGGACTTTACACTGCAGAATCTGTATTATTCCCGGATCAAAAAGTTATCTGATGGGACTTTTTTGATGTCCTTTTCGGACGATCATTACGGTTGGAACATTTATGTTCGCCGCAGTGAAGATCATGGCAAGACCTGGAGTGATGCCCAAATGATTCGTGAGAGCTACGAAGCAACTTCCACGGTGGGCGAAGACATGAAGGTGTTCGTGAACCCCGAATTCATCGAATTGAATGATGGACGGGTGATGATTGCCTATCAATGGCGTTATAAAAAAGGATACCATGATATCCCCAATACCAACATAAACTGTGGGGTGGAGATCATGTACAGTAGCGATAAGGGGAGAAGCTTTACGGCTCCAAGGGAAGTTTATCGTGGACGTTCCTGGGAACCGGCCATGTTGCAGCTCCCATCAGGAGAGCTTCAGATGTACATAACCTCCAGTCAGGATGTTGTAAACAAGGTTTCCTATCCAAGAACGGTAATTATCCGATCCTTTGATAATGGGGCAACTTGGCAGGGAAAGAAAATGGCCACCCATGAGGACAATTGGACCATCTCCCGTACCGTCGATGATCGTTTTGCCTACGATGGAATGCCCACGGCCGTAAGGCTTGACGACAACAATGGCATCGCAGTGCCCCTTGAGGTATGGAGTGGGACTTTGGTGGTGGACCAAACGCCTATAGTGGTCAGAACTGAAATGGAAGACAATTGGCATTCCATCGACCAGAAAAAAATCAAAACCAAAGGGGGGCCGGCCTACCCATATCGAAAACAGGTCAATAAGGATTTGGAAGCTTATGGACCCTATTCCACGAAACTCGGGACCGGGGAGATGGTGGTCCAAAGCAATGGGACCTACAAAGGCGTTCAGGGTATATGGACGCTTATCGGGGACAAAAAGGGAGACAATTTCCGCTTTGCCACTTCCCCTTTTGTGGGCTATTGGGGTTCCATAGACTACATCGGAAACCGCAAGGTCATTTCCACCGCCACTGAACGGTATACTGACAGTACCGGGACGACCCGCGGCAAAATTCATATTATGGAAGGCCGATTGAATTATTCCAAAAGCATCCCAAAGGGAGATCTTGAAATGCCATCGATTTCCAGTTTTGACCGCAATATCAATGATTACTGGTTTTTGGGCAAAGCATCCAAGAGCGCTGTTTTCAGTAATTTTGGATATACTGACCAAGAGTTTATTTTCGGAACATATTTGTTTGATAAGAACATAGTATCCTACACCCCGGAGAATTCGGATGCTTCCCTTTTGTTGCTCAGCAGGGACAACGGCAAAGGTTCAATCCTAAATTTTAAAATAGTAGTCAATGCCATGGGACAATACTTGGTCTATAGGGAAGAAAACTATTCCTGGCATTTGATAAAAAAGGACACAACGAAAAATGTGGAGGTGTTGGGCACCATAAACACCCCGGAGAATGAAGACTTGGGGTATTCTGCAAAAATAAAGTTGAATTGGGAACTGTTGGGAGGGGGGCCCAGCTCCAAAGATGTTTTCAAGGCTCAATTAAGGCACCATTACAAGGATACCGCCACTGAAAAGCCGCGTGCCAATATTGAATATGTGGAAGGCGAGAGCAGTGACCATCCACAGGACTGGCTGACCCTGGACTTTGAATGAGACATTGAATAAAAGATAACCAGGAATAGGCTCTGGGCTCTAACTTACCCGGAGGATGGTAAGGCAACTGCAAGGTTCGAAATTTTGGTGATAAATGAAACCGGCATATGAAAACATCGGAGGTGGTCACAAACCAAAAGAGTAAATGTGGGGAAGGACCTCTTTGGGACAGGGAAACAGAATCATTGTATTGGATAGATATTGTCACAGGCGACATTCATAGATACCATGTCAAAAACCAAAATCTTGCCACGATCAATGTGGGCCAAAAAATTGGGGCCATTGCCAAATGTAGTTCCGGACATTTGGTGGCAGCCTTAAAAACGGGACTATATTTCATAGATTTCAACAAAAAATCCCATCGCTTGATTGTACATCCAGAGGCCGATATTCCTGGAAATCGTTTCAACGATGGCAAATGCGATCCCTCGGGAAGGTTCTGGGCCGGGACCATGGATGACGGCAATGGAATTAAAAATGCAGGCAGTCTCTATACCTTGGAACATGATCTGACAATCAGAAAAAAGAGTGGTGGTCTGACCCTGTCCAATGGTTTGGCCTGGGCCCTAGACAATAAAACCTTTTATCTTATCGATACCCCTACCCGAAAGATAATGGCCTTTGACTATGATGATCGCAGTGGGAAGATTTCGAACCAGCGGGATATCATATCTATTCCAACTGGCGATGGCAACCCCGACGGGATG
>CALDPL010000527.1 GCA_937911965.1 uncultured Allomuricauda sp.
TTTCCGACGACAGCTTCATAGGGGCCTATTTTGAAAAGGGCAAGGTCCTGGAAAAATTGGGCCGCTACAACGAGGCCATTGAAAACTACGAGGCCACCATTGACAAGGACGACCCCACTTCCCATGCCTTTTTGAGGCTTGGAAGGTGCCATGAAAAATTGGGCAATAAGGAACTGGCCAAATATTACTACTACCAAACGGTCCATGAGGACCCGCTCCTGGACAAAGGTTGGCTGGCCATAACGAATTTTCACTTTAGGCTGAAGGAGTACAAAAAAGCCCTGTATTACATCAACAAGGCCATCAACATAGATGGGGAGAACCCCCTGTACTGGAAGAAGGCCGCCAAGATCTATCTTGCCCTCGAAAACCTGGATGAGGCCGATTTTGCCTTTAGGCAGGCCGTGGACATGGGAAACTATGAACTGGATACCTGGAAGAACTGGGCGGAGGTCCTCAAGAGAATTGGAGATCTGGATTCCTGTATACAGATCCTGGTGCAGGGTCTGGAATTCTATCCCAACTCCGCTGTGCTCACCTATAAATTGGCCGGGGCCCATATCCTGAACAATGACCCGGTGGAGGGAAGGAAATACCTGGTCAAGGCCATTGGACGGAACCCCAAGAAACTCCATCTGTTCGATCGTGAATTTCCCGGGCTTGTGGGGATGAACTGGGTCAAGGAGATGATAAGCACCATTAAGGGGCCTTCCACCAAATCCTGATTTCTGCCCCCCCTCCGGGGCCAATTATCGATTAATGCCCGCCCTTAATGCAGTCATGCTGTGTTTTTCCCGTATTTTTATGGCGGAAAATCAGTTTCCCATAACAAAACAGGAATCCTTTTGAAATCAAATGCACCAGCCCAGATCGTTCCTCGATAACTTCTTCATATTCATCAAAGGCCTTTGTATGGGTGGGGCCAACAAGGTACCCGGGGTATCCGGAGGGATTGTCGCCTTTGTGGGCGGCTTTTATGAGGAGTTCATATATTCCCTGCAAAAGCTCAACAGCAAGGCCTTGAGACTGGTCCTCAACGGGAGGTTCAAGAGTTTCATCCAATATACCAATGCCAAGTTTCTGGGACTGCTTATCCTGGGGATGTTGGTGAGCTATTTCAGTGTTTCCAGGGTCCTTGATTATTTCCTGGTTCATTATGAAGTCTATGTTTGGGCCTGCTTCTTTGGAATGGTGGTGGGTTCGATCTACTATATAGGAAAGGACTTTGGACCGTGGAACCAAAAGACGGTCGCCTCGGCGATCCTGGGATTGGTGATCGGGGTATCCATCAGTTTTTTGAACCCCGCCACCCAGAACGACAACCTGATCTTCGTGTTTTTCTGTGGGATCATCAGTGTTTCGGGAATGACCCTACCCGGGTTATCGGGTTCCTTTATTCTGATTCTTTTGGGCAATTATGTGCTGTTGCTGGTGGATTCGGTGAATGCCCTCTACGACACCTTTGCGGAGGTGTTTTCCGGGGACTTCAGCTTTTTGACCAATAGCGAACGCCTGGAGATCCTTAAGGTCCTTGCGGTCTTTACCCTGGGATCCGTAACCGGATTGGTCACCTTCTCCCACATGCTGAGTTATCTGCTCAAGCATTTCAAGGACATCACCACGGCCCTGATCCTGGGATTCATTACCGGGTCTTTGGGGGTGATATGGCCCTGGAAGCAGACCATCCATAAAATGGATGCCTCGGGCAGGGCCCTTTTGGACTCCAACGGGGACGAAATTGTGCTGAACTACGAACGATATATTCCCGATTGGGGCAGTGCCCAGACCCTGTGGGCCATTTTTTATGTTATCTTGGGCATAGTGTTATTGTTGATATTGGATTGGTATGGAAGAAAAAGAAATCAAAAAAAACCGGTTCGGCCTCCTAGGTAGGAACATCACCTATTCCTTTTCAAGGGGGTATTTCACCCAAAAGTTCGAGGATCTGGGCCTCGGGGACCACAGTTATGAGAATTTTGACATCCAGGACACCTCTGAATTTGATTCCGTTCTGTCCCAGGAAAACCTCAGGGGCCTGAACGTGACCATTCCCTATAAGGAGGCGGTCCTCCCCTATTTGGCCGAATTGGACGACAAGGCCCGGGAGATCGGGGCCGTAAACACCATTAAATTGACCCGAAAGGGTCCCAAGGGCTACAATACGGATGCCCACGGCTTCCAAAAATCCATGGAAGCCTTGGTGAAGCCACACCACAACAAGGCCCTGATTTTGGGAACGGGCGGGGCATCAAAGGCCGTCCGTTGGGTACTGCAACAGATGGGCATCGAGACCACCTATGTTTCCAGAAGTGAGGCAGCGGGCCAGCTGACCTATGGGGAATTGGACCGGGCCATCCTCGAGGAACATCCATTGATCGTCAACTGTACCCCTTTGGGCACCTTCCCGAAAGTGGAAGAAAAACCGCCCATCCCCTATCAATTCATCGGGCAGCGCCATCTGCTTTTCGATTTGATCTACAATCCCGACAAGACCGCTTTTTTGGCCCAGGGAGAGGCCCAGGGCGCAAGTATCGGCAACGGTCTGGGCATGTTGAAATGGCAGGCCGAAAAAGCCTGGGAAATTTGGAATGAGCCCCAATAAGTTCGATTCTTAGGGCAATTTGCGTCCAAAAACCTTTGATTCCCTGCAAAAAAGAAGATTCATTACCTTTGTTATTGGTCGATTTAGTTGTTAAATTGGCTATATTTAAGACGGGTCATCAGTTAAAGGGACTACAGATGCAGGACAAGGATCAAGAACTTCAGCAAGCTGAAGGGGGTAAAGGGCAATTATCGGAACAAATTGGAGAGGCTTCGGCGGACCGATCAAAATCGGGAACCGAGTCCTCCGAGGAGCAACTTGCAGCGCATGGGGATCGGCCCAGCTCTGAAAGTGGGACTCCAAGTGAAGGTGGAAAGGAAGGGGACAAAGCCGATCCGGACGATTCCGGGGAGCCCAAGAAGGAAATGGAACAGCCCCAAAAGGGGGATTCCCAGACCGGGGAACCGGTCCAGGGTGAACCTGCAGCGTCCGAAAAAGATTCGGATTCCCCCAAGGCCGATGATTCCATGGATGAAATAGACGAATCCAATGCAGAGGACGCAGAGGATACCGACAATGAGAAGCGGCACCATATCCCTTTTTTGGACTATCACGAAATGCCCATGGAAAACCTTGTGGGCGAACTTCAACGCCTGGTGCGAAATGAAAAGGTACAGGCCATTGGGAAACACGTCAGTGCCATTAAATACGAGTTCGATCAGAAGTTCCAGGAATTTATGGAACAGAAAAAGGAGGATTTCGTTTCACGGGGAGGCAATGAGATCGACTTCAAATACAACTCCGTGGACAAAAGGCAGTTCAACGAAGTATACCAGGACTACCGGGAAAAACGGGACCAGTATTACAAGCATCTGGAACAAAACCTCAAGAGCAACCTCCAGATCCGCCAGGAAATCATAGAGGAGCTCAAGGGTCTGATCGATGTGGAGGAGGATATAAATACCACCTACAACAATTTCAAGGAACTACAACAACGGTGGAGAAATGCAGGCCCCGTTCCCCGCAACCATTACAACGATGTTTGGCGCACCTACCACCACCATATGGAGATTTTTTACGATTTTCTCCATTTGAACCGGGAACTGCGGGACCTTGATTTCAAGTACAACCTGGAGGAGAAACTAAAGTTGGTGGAACGGGCCGAGGCCCTGGCCGGGGAACCCGATCTATCCAAGGCCTTTCGGGAACTGCAGACCCTGCACAAAATATGGAAGGAGGACATCGGTCCCGTGGCCAAGGAGCAACGGGAGGAAATCTGGGAGCGTTTCAGCAATGCCACCAAGGCCATGCACCAGCGCAGGCAGGAACATTTCCAGGAATTGGAAATCGGGTACGAAAAAAACCTGGAAGAAAAAAAGAAGATCATAGACTCGATCGAAAAATTGGCCGAGAATGTCGCCACCAACCACAAACAGCTCCAAAACCAGATCCGGGAGATCGAGGCCCTAAGGGAATCCTTTTTCAAGGCCGGAAAGGTTCCCCAACGCGTGAACGAGGAAACCTGGGCCGCCTTTAAGGGGGCGGTTCGAAAATTCAACAGGAACAAAAACTCCTTCTACAAGAACCAGAAAAAGGAACAACAGCAGAACCTCGACAAAAAAAGGGCGTTGTTGGAATTGGCAATTTCCCTAAAGGACAGTGAGGACCGGGAAACGGCCACCCCTGAAATGAAACGCATTCAAAGCGAATGGAAAACCATTGGCCATGTGCCCAGAAAATATTCCGATAAGATCTGGAAGGAGTTCAAGGAGGCCTGCAACCATTACTTCAACCGATTGCATGCCGATAGGACCGAGACACAAAAGGATGAATATGCGAATCTCGACAAGAAAAATGCCTGCTTGGACCGCTTGAAGGCCTATCAGTTGAGCGGGGACAAAAAGAAGGACCTTGCGGACGTCAAGGCTTTTCTCGACGAGTGGAAGCAATACGGTCGGATCCCCCACAACAAGAAACACATCAACGGCAAGTTTGGCAAAATCGTGGATGCCCTTCTCAAGAAAATTGGGGTCAGCAAACAGGAAGCGGAACTCATTAAATACGGGGACAAGGTCCAGCGACTCGCCCAAGGGGAGGACGACAGGGCCATAGGCAACGAAAGAATCTTTATCCGCAGGAAAATTGACGAGAGCAAGGCCGAGATCAGGCAGTTGGAGAACAACCTGCAGTTTTTCTCCAATTCCTCTGAGGACAATCCCTTGGTACAGGAGGTCATAAAAAATATTGAAAGGCAAAAGGAAGGGCTTCAGACCTGGAAGGAGAAGCTCAAAAAACTGAACATACTCAAAAACAAACTCAACAGGGAAGCCGAAGAAGAGGACAGCAAGGAAGAGGAATAAGCCCACCCTCCAAACAACAAACAACCAAACACGACCAATTGATGAAACAGCACCCCATTTTATTTTTGGCCCTGTACCTCACCTTTTTTGGTGTACAGGCCCAAAACGGTACAGTGGATACCTCCCACAAGATCACCAGCAAACTTATGAAACGGGAAATGTCCTATTCCGTTTACCTTCCACCCGATTACCATACCTCCACAAGGTCCTACCCCGTACTTTATCTATTTCACGGAATGACCGGGGACCATACCGATTGGGCCATCAAGGGCGAGGCCGGCCAGATAGCCGATCGGGCCATAAAAAAGGGAGATGCCCCACCGATGATCATCATCATGCCGGACGGCCTTCCGGATGCCTTCTACATCAACAATTACGACGGTTCCGTGCCCTGGGAGGATTTCTTTTACCGGGAGCTCCTCCCCGAAGTGGAAAAGAAGTTCCGAATCAAGGGGGAACGAAGTACCCGGGCCATTGCCGGGCTCTCCATGGGAGGATATGGTGCCCTCTATCACGGGATTAAATACAAAGAACTGTTCACCCACTGCTATGCCATGAGTGCCGCCGTTCTGGAACGGAAGGCCGTCAAGGGGGAAGAGGAATTGTCCGAGTTTGAAAGAACCCTTGGCCTTAGGCTATGGGGGCCCTTGAACGAGGAAGGTTTTCCAGAGAACTACAAGGCGCATTCCATTCACGAAATGATCAAGGTCATCGAGCTGGACCGGAATCCCGCCGATCCCTTCCCCATGCCACCGAATTCCGGATTGCCAAAGCTGTACATCGATTGTGGGGACGACGATTTTCTATTGCAACAGAACACCTCCCTGGTCCATCTGTTGAAGGAAAAACGCATTCCCTTCGAGTTTAGGGTCCGGGATGGGGGACATACCTGGGAATATTGGAGAACGGCTCTGAAAACGGCCCTGGTGGAGAGCGGGGATGCCTTTAGGAATTGAGATGACGCATTTTAAATCGAGTAGGAAGGTAGGGATTATTTCCCTACCTGTCCTCTCACAACACCCAGCGTACGGATCCGTACTGGGCGTTTCCTTAAGTTTGGACACTGACCTTTCGATAATGGTCCAACAGCATCACGTATCCTGCTCTTCTAAGGTTTTCCGTGGTAATAGTGGTTTTGAGAATAAAACTATTGGCCGTATGCCAATAGCTTTTCCTAGTATTTGCCCACACATAAGCCTTGGGTTTCACAACCCCTAGCTTTATCAGATTCCTCATTCTGGTCCTTATTCGTTTCCATTGTTTCCATATCACCATCCTGAGTCGTCTTCGGTACCACTCATCCAAGTCACGTAGCAGTTTGTTCATGTCTGCCAATTTGAAGTAGTTCACCCATCCAGTGATATACTGGCGTAGGGCTTCTTTCCTTCGTTCATTGCCCCAGCCATTGTTGCGTGATGTCAGCTCTTTGATTCTGGCCTTCATCTTGGTTACACTCTTTTGGTGCACCCGCAGCCGCCCTTCTCGACGAGGGGCAGGGTGCGGGGGGAGTCGGTCATGTCGGTCTCCTGGTCGTGACGGTCGGGGTATGGGGTGCGCGGGCGGCGGTGATCAGCCCGGCTTGGGGGCGCCAGGACGGGCGTAGCGCACCCAGGTGATGACCACGCACATCACGGCGAACGCGATGCCGATGGCGTAGAAGGTGGTCGGGCTCATCAGGGTCAGCCCGACCCCGAAGAGGAAGGGCCCGAAGGCCGCGATGGCCGCCGTCCACCCGATCACCCCACCGGCCTGGCGCCGCTCGAAGATCATCGGCATCTGCTTGAACGTGGAGGCGTTGCCGATCCCGGCGAAGAGGAAGATCGCGAGCATGCCCCACAGGAAGCGGTCGAAGCCGGCGTCCAGGGCCGCGGCCGAGGAGGTGTCCGGCACCAGCGCGGTCATCGTGAAGGCGATGGAGCCGATGAGGCCCAGCCCGGAGATCAACGTCCAGATCGCCCCGCCCATCCGGTCGGTCAGCGGCGAGAAGAGCACGCGGGCACCGGCCCCGACCAGGGGGCCGAGGAAGACGAGGGCCAGGGCGTTGGGCACCTGGTAGCCCTCGATGAGCAGCTGGGCCTCGGGCCCCGTGCCCGCGACGATCTCCGGGTTGCCGGAGCCGTAGAGGTTCTGCATCAGCAGACCGAACTGGGCCGACAGACCCGAGAAGGTGCCGAAGGTCATGATGTAGAGCAGGGTCATCAGCCAGGTGTCGACGTTGTTGAAGATGTCGAACTGCTGCTTGATGTTGGCCTTGATCGGCACCGACTTCAGCAGCCACCAGGCCAGCACGGCACCGATGAGGCAGAACGGGATCCAGAAGAAGGCGGCGTTCTGGTACCAGACCTCCTGGTTGGCCTCGGCGGCCATCTCCATGCTCTGGCTGGTGCCCAGGAAGCCCAGCATCGAGAAGCCGATGAGCCAGGGGGTCAGCAGCTGGACGATGGAGACCCCGAAGTTGCCCAGGCCGGCCTGCAGGCCCAGCGCGGTCCCCTGCATGCGCTTGGGGAAGAAGTAGGACGTGGAGGGCATGAAGCCGGAGAAGGCACCACCGCCGATGCCGGCCAGGAAGGCCAGGACCATCAGCTCCCAGTAGGGCGCGGTCGGCTCCTGCACCCGCACGCCCCAGCCCAGCAGGGGGAAGACGAGCAGGAAGGTGGTGATCGCCACCATCTTGCGGGTGCCCATGATGGGCGGCAGCACCATCCAGATGATCCGCAGCAGACCCGCGGCCAGGCCCGGCATCGCGGCCATCCAGTACAGCTGGCCCTGGGTGAACTCATAGCCCAGGGCGTTGAGCCGGGGAATGATGGCGCTGGGCAGGAACCAGGTGATGAAGCACAGGGTCAGGGTGAAGGTGGTGACCCACAGGGTGGACCATGCCCGGCTGCTGTCCCAGGTGTCCTCGTTCTCGGGATCCCAGTTCTGCAGCCATTCTCCGCCGGTGCGGCGTTCGGACGCGGGGGTGCTCATCGCTGTGCCTCCTGGAGGTGGCTGTCGGTCTGGTCAGGGGTTCCGGAGAAGGTGCGGTCCAGGTGCTGCTGGCCGTCGGAGGGCTCCAGCTTGTCGGACAGCTGCGGGGACTGCTCGTGCAGCATGCGGACGACGGTCAGGTGCATCCACAGCAGGCAGACGGCGGTGAGCAGGAAGAGGACGAAGAAGGTGGAGGTGGGGAAACCGGACCATTCCTCGGTGTAGGCGAACAGCGGCGGCAGGAAGAAGCCGCCGAGGCCGCCGAGCATGCCCACCAGGCCGCCGACCGGTCCCACGTTGTCCGGGAAGTACTCGGGGATGTGCTTGAAGACCGCGGCCTTGCCCACGCCCATCGCGCAGCCGAGCAGGAAGAGCAGGATGGTGAACGGCACGATGTGCATCGTGTAGCCCAGGTGCTCGGTGGCGCGGCCGTCAGCGTGGTTGATGACGACGAACCCGTTCGGCATCATCAGGATGCCGGAGGTGATGAGCATCACGACGAAGGTGCCGTACATCGCCTTGCGGGCGCCCCAGCGGTCGGTGAACCAGCCACCCACCGGACGCAGCAGGGAGGCCGGGAATATGAACACCGCGGTCAGCAGGCCGGCGGTCATCAGCGAGACCCCGAAGTTGTTGATGTAGTACAGCGGCATCCAGGCCGACAGCGCGACGTAGGCGCCGAAGACGGCGACGTAGTAGAGGCTGAACCGCCAGACCCGGATCTGGTTCAGGGGCGCCATCATGCTGCGGATGGAGCGCGAGGAGCCGGGCATCCGGTCCTGGGAAGGGGTGCCGAACCAGGTGATTGCCGCCATGACCAGCAGCAGCACGGCATACACGACCGGGATGAGCCGCCATCCGCCCTGCAGCCCCAGGATGACCGTGGACCCAGCGGTCGCGGCGATGATCGGCGGGCCGATGAACTTGGTGACCGAGGCGCCCACGTTGCCCGCGCCGAAGAGGCCGAGGGCGAACCCCTGGCGCTCGCGGGGCGTCCAGGCGGCGTTCCAGGCGATGCCGACCGAGAAGGAGTTGCCGGCGAAACCGACGAGGAAGGCCAGGACCAGGAGCATCCCGTAGCTCTGGGCCTGGCTGACCAGGAAGGCGGGGACCGCGCTGATCACCAGGATGGCGGTCATCATCTTGCGGCCGCCGATGCGGTCGGTGATCATCCCGGCCGGCAGCCGCCAGATGGAGCCGTTGAGCACGGCGACGGCCGCGATCCAGCTCAGCTGGGTGTCGGTGAGCCCGAACTCCTCCTGGATGGGCTTGCCGAGGATGCCGAACATCAGCCAGACCGCGAACATCAGGGTGAAGGCGGTGGTGGAGATCCACATGACCCGACTGGCCTGCGAGGCCGTACGCGTCTGCACGCCGGTGGTGGCGCTGGTCATCCTGCTCCTCTAGGGAAGGTATTTGACGGAGAGAATCATCTAAACACGGGTACTGTACACCCTCCGAGGAACCCTCCGCCAACCGCCAATTCGGGCAATTTAGACACACGGCTGTTGCCTATTTCTGCAGGTGGGAGGCAGTTAGTCGCGGATTCAACGACATTCCTGGGGCAGGGGTGCGCCCTGTTGCGTCTGGGCCATGGATGGGATTAGATGAGGCGTCGCAATCCGCTATAAAGGAGTCGCTGTGAAGCCCGCCGAGACGCCGAACGAGGGTGCAGCGCTGCTGACCTCCGCCGTACGTCGGCGGATCGTGGACACCCTGGCCGGTCTGCCCCGACTGGCGGTCGAGGGGCGACCCACCCGCGCCAGCGGCCTGACCGCGGCCGAGCTGGGCCAGGTGCTGAGCCTGCACAGCACCACCGTCCGCTTCCATCTGGACCAGCTGGTCGCCGCCGGGCTGCTCGAGGCGCATTTCGTGCGTGGCGGGGGAGCGGGCCGGCCGAAGAAAAAGTACGTCGTCGTCGACGGAGAGCTGACGCCCCAGGCGTTGACCCAGGAGTCGACCCAGGCCGAAGGGCCCTACCAGGTGCTGGCGACTCTGCTCGCCGAGGCACTCGACCCGGAGTCGGTCGCGCATCTGTCGCCGGAGGAGGCCGGGGTCGAGTGGGTCCGTCAGCGCCTGGCCGAGCGGGGTCGGACCGGGCCGCAGGAGACCGCGGTGACCACCGGCGAGTGGCTCGGCAAGCTGGGGCTGGTCGTCGATCTGCTCGCCGAGTGGGGCTACACCCCTGACCTCAACGTGGACGGCGCCGAGGGGGAGGTCACCCTGACCCTGCGCGACTGCCCCTTCCTGGAGCTGGCCCGCGTCCGCCCCGCCGTGGTCTGCGGGGTGCACCGGGGCCTGCTGCGGGGAGCCCTGGAGGTGGCCGGGGAGGAGCAGGCCGAGGTGAGCCTGCGGCCTTTCGTCGGACCCCAGACCTGTCACGCGGTGATCTTCCGCGACGGCGGCCCGGCGGACATCGAAGGCCTGCTGCTGCCCGAGGACCAGGCCCTCGGCACCCCCACCGACGCACGTCATACCGATCCCCTGCCCACCAACCCCTCGCCCACCGATCAGGAGAGCACCTCATGAGCCAGAGCACCCAGGGCCGTCCAGGGCTGGACGGTCCACTGAGCCAGGCGTTGGTCAGCACCAGCCGGTTCTTCACCCGGGGCGAGGTGTCCGACGACCAGCGCTCGGTGCACGTCACCGGCGGCCGGTCCGGCGACTCCTTCTACCGGGACCGGTGGAGCCACGACAAGGTGGTCCGCTCCACGCACGGCGTCAACTGCACCGGCTCCTGCAGCTGGAAGGTCTACGTCAAGGACGGGATCATCACCTGGGAGGCGCAGCAGACGGACTACCCGTCCGCGGGCGCGGACAAGCCGGAGTACGAGCCCCGCGGCTGTCCCCGTGGTGCTGCTTTCTCCTGGTACACCTACAGCCCGACCCGGGTGCGCTACCCCTACGTGCGCGGCACCCTGCTGGAGATGTTCCGCGAGGCCCGCCGGCAGTACGGCGACCCCGTGCTCGCCTGGGCCTCGATCGTCCAGGACGAGGAGAAGTCCCGGGCCTACAAGAGCGCCCGCGGCAAGGGTGGGCTGGTCCGCTCCTCCTGGGAGGAGGTCGTGGACCTGATCGCGGCCGCCCACGTCTACACGGTCAAGCGCTACGGGCCGGACCGGATCGCCGGCTTCTCCCCGATCCCGGCCATGTCGCCGGTGTCGTACTCCTCCGGCTCCCGGTTCCACGAGCTGATCGGCGCCCCGATGCTCTCCTTCTACGACTGGTATGCCGACCTGCCCAACGCCTCCCCGCAGATGTTCGGCGACCAGACCGACGTGCCGGAGTCCGGTGACTGGTGGGACGCCGGCTACCTGATCATGTGGGGCTCCAACGTCCCGCTGACCCGGACCCCGGACGCGCACTGGATGGTCGAGGCCCGCTACCGCGGCCAGAAGGTCATCGCGGTCGCCCCCGACTACGCCGACAACGTCAAGTTCGCCGACGAGTGGGTCGCCTCCGACCCCGGCACCGACGGGGCGCTGGCCATGGGGATGGGGCACGTGGTCCTCAAGGAGTTCTTCGTCGACCAGCAGGTGGACTTCTTCACCGACTACAACAAGCGGTTCACCGACCTGCCCTACCTGGTCACCCTGGTCCAGCAGGAGGACGGCAGCTACCAGCCCTCGAAGTTCCTCACCGCCGGCGACCTAGACGGCGAGCACTACCCCGAGCAGCAGAGCGAGAACGCCCTGTGGAAGCCGGCCGTCCTGGACCGCTCGGTGGACGACGTCGCGATCCCCAACGGCTCGATCGGCCACCGTT
>CALDPL010000528.1 GCA_937911965.1 uncultured Allomuricauda sp.
AGAAGCCGTTACCATATGGATACCACAAACCTCGACGAAAGGGCCGTTGGGATTTTGGCCGCCAAGGCAGGGAAGGACGTGGCCCAGACCAAATCCCTGATCGATTACATCCTGGCCATGAAGACCAAAAAATCACATACCTTGGAGGAAGGTATGGAACTCAATAAAAAGATAACCGCATTCAAGCAGTGAACATGGAAGAAAAAGAACAAAAAGAGGACGCATTACAATTCAATTCCCGGGTGGATCTAGCCGAGTTGCAATCGGCGGTCTCCAAGATCAAGGCCGAATTGGGCAAAACGATCATCGGGCAGGATCAGATGATCGAACTGCTCATCGTTTCCATTCTGGCCAACGGACATTCCCTGTTGGAGGGGGTGCCAGGAGTGGCCAAGACGGTGACCGCCAAATTACTGGCAAGGACCCTGAACGTGGATTTCAGCCGGATTCAGTTTACCCCGGATTTGATGCCCTCCGATATTTTGGGGACCTCCATTTTCAATGTGAAGAGTTCCGAATTCGAATTCAAAAGGGGTCCCTTGTTCTCCAACATCATTTTGATCGACGAGATCAACCGGGCCCCGGCCAAGACCCAGGCCGCCCTTTTTGAGGCCATGGCCGAACGCCAGATCACCATGGACGGGGTGGAGTATCCCATGAAGGCCCCCTTTTTGGTATTTGCCACCCAAAACCCCATTGAACAGGAAGGGACCTATCGCTTGCCCGAGGCCCAGTTGGACCGTTTTCTCTTTAAGATCGAAGTGCCCTACCCCTCCCTGGAGGAGGAAATCAAGATCCTGGAGCACAAACACGCCTTGAAATCCCAGGGTGAGGAAGACCTGGTCCAGGCTTTCCTTTCCCCGGATCAAATCGCCCGCTACCAGGCCAGTGTGAAGGAAATCATAGTGGAACAGAACCTGCTCAGGTACATTGCCTCCATAGTGGACCATACCCGAAGCAATGCCAACCTCTACCTCGGGGCCTCCCCGAGGGCATCCATTGCCATTTTGGACGCATCCAAGGCCCTTGCGGCCATCAACGGTCGTGATTTTGTCATTCCGGATGACATCAAAAAGGTGTTGGTGCCCGTTTTGGGACACCGCATCATCCCAAGCCCGGAGCGGGAAATGGAAGGCCTGACCTCCACGGCTGTGGTCGGACAGATCGTGGATAGCATTGAAATCCCAAGATAAGGGCAATGAAAAGACGCTTGGGCCCCCTCTACCTCGAAAATCGGTTCTTTGTGATCCTAGTGGTCCTGGTCCTGGGCTTTTTGGTTTCCTATATGATACCCCAGATCCAGGGAGCGGTCAAGCTGCTCTTCTTTGTTTTTGTCCTATTGATCCCGGTCGACCTCTTGTTGCTCTTCGCTTCCAAGGGAAGACTGGAGGCCCATAGGGACCTGCCCGATAAATTCTCCAACGGGGACGACAATCCCGTACATCTGCAACTGCTCAATGGGTATCTGTTCCCGATCGGGATCGCAATGATCGATGAGATTCCCATTCAGTTCCAGAAACGGGATTTTCTCCTGAGGGCCCAATTGGCAAAAGGGGACCACAAAGTGTTCGAATATCATCTACGGCCCGTGGAGCGGGGGGTTCATTCCTTCGGAAACCTGATTGTCTTCGCCACTTCCCCCCTGGGCTTGCTGGCCAGGAGGTATTCCTTCGAACAGGGCCGGGAGGTCCCGGTCTATCCCTCTTTTCTCCAGGTCAAAAAATATGAGCTCTTGGCCTTTTCCAACAGACTGAGGCAGTATGGCCTGAAGAAGATCAGGCGCATAGGACATACCATGGAGTTCGAACAGATCAAGGACTATGTGACCGGGGACGATATCCGCAACATCAATTGGAAGGCGACCGCCAAACGGGGGAGCATGATGGTGAACCAGTACCAGGATGAAAAATCCCAGCCCATATACAGCGTCATTGACAAGGGCCGGGTGATGAAAATGCCCTTCAACGGGCTCAGTCTATTGGATTATGCCATAAACGCCAGTCTGGTGATCAGCAATATCGCCCTGAAAAAACACGATAAGGCCGGGGTATTTGCCTTCAGTGACAAAATAGGGAACCGGGTAGTGGCCGAACGCAGGGCATCCCAGATGAACCTGATCTTGGAGGCCCTCTACCAACTGCGTACCGATTTTGTGGAAAGTGATTTCAGCAGGTTGTACGTGGATGTAAAACGAAACCTGAACCAACGCAGCCTCCTGTTGCTCTATACCAATTTCGAGACCTTGGACGCCCTGCAGCGGCAACTGCCCTATCTCATGGCCCTGGCAAAGCAGCATTTATTGGTGGTCATCTTTTTTGAGAATACCGAGCTCCTTGAATTTGCCGAACAAAGGCCGGGGACGGCGCAACAGCTCTATGAGCAGACCATAGCCCGAAAGTTCATCCATGAGAAGAAACAAATTGTTCTTGAATTGGGGAAACACGGAATACAGACCCTCTTGACACGTCCCGGGGACCTGACCGTAAAAACCATCAACAAATACTTGGAGATCAAGGCCAGGGGACTTATTTGATTTCCGAAAGGCCCCTGGACATTCCCAGGGTGACCAATGCGGGGAGTCCCTCCTGGTCCAAATCAAAATCGGTTCCCCACAGGGTGGTCCCTGAAGGCTCCCATTGAAACACAACAGGGGAGTATTTTCCCCTGAGCCTTCCATGGGCGTCCTTTTTGGAGAAGAGCTCCACGGCCAGACCCACGGTGATTCCCCCGAGAATGGTGGCGGCCAGGTCCTCGTTGTCCCAACCGTTGCTGCGCTGTCCGGCATCGACCGCTTCTTTTGCCACCCCGATCAAGGTACTTCCCCCCACGGCTCCTGCGAAGGTCCAGAACCTATTGCCCTTGGAGGCCTGTTTTGCAATTCCGGCCCCGGCCAGGCCAAAGAGACTGCCTCCAACGAAATGGAGGGTCTTGTCCCATTCTGCCTGTCCATGGGAATGGGAGCAGATCATAAAAAGCATGAGGGTGAAAAGCAGTGGTCTCATAGGGGGTAAATGTAAGAAAAAGCTGTGGTTCCCCTTGATTACAACTCAATTACTTCCCGTTTGGCCGATCGGAACTCCTCCATGAGTTCGGCCACAATATCCGCAGCGGGCATGATTTTATGGATCAGGGCGGATACCTGTCCGATCTCGAGTTCCCCCTCTTCCGTATCCCCTTCGAACATGCCGCGTTTGGCCCTTGCCCTGCCCAATAGGGCCTTGAGCTCCTCAGGGGAGGCTCCCCTTGCATAGGCCTGTTGGATTTCATGGTAAAATTTGTTCTTGAGCAACCGCACCGGGGTCAATTCCTTCAAGGTCAATTCGGTGTCCCCCTCCCTGGCGTCCACAACCCTCTGTTTAAAGGCAACATGGGAGGAGGCCTCCACACTGGCCACAAACCTGCTTCCGACCTGTACCGCATCCGCACCCAACACCATGGCGGCCAACATGGCCCTTCCACTGCCAATGCCCCCTGCCGCAATCAGGGGTATCCCGATGCTCTCGGCCAGGGAAGGGATGAGCACCATGGTGGTGGTCTCCTCCCTTCCGTTGTGGCCCCCGGCCTCAAAACCTTCCCCCACCACGGCATCCACTCCGGCCTCTTGGGCCTTCAATGCAAATTTCACACTGCTGACCACATGGACCACGCAAATGCCCTCGTCCTTGAGGGGGCCCGTCCAGATCTTTGGATTGCCGGCGGAGGTGAACACGATCTTTACCCCTTCCCTTACGATGATGTCCATCAGTCGGTCCATATCGGGATATAACAGCGGGACGTTCACCCCAAAGGGGCGTTGGGTGGCCTTTTTACATTTTTTGATATGCTCCTCCAGTACCTCCGGGTACATGCTTCCGGCCCCCAGTACTCCCAGCCCCCCGGCATTGGAGACCGCGGAGGCCAAACGCCATCCACTGGCCCAGACCATACCGGCCTGGATGATGGGGTATTGAATCCCGAAGAGTTCAGTAATCCTGTTTTTCATGAAAATGCCAATTGGGATTCCGAAAATAAGGGTAAATATCGAAGTACCCCAATTCGGGGGAAAAGAGATTTGGGCCTTAGGATATCACCCCCGAGCCGAGCAGCTCCTCCCCTGTGTACCAGGCCACGAACTGTCCCTGGGTTATGGCGGACTGCTTTTCCGCAAAATCCACATACATCCCATTGGCGACCTTGTACAGGGTGGCCTTTTGCAGGGGCTGCCTGTACCTGATCCTGGCCATTGCTTCCATGGTCCCATCCTCCTTCAGAGCGAGATCGGGACGTATCCAGTGCAGCTCGTCCTCTTTTACAAACAGGGTGCCCCGATAGAGGCCGGGATGCATTTTCCCCTGCCCGGTATAGATGATGTTGCTGTCCACATCGGTTTCGATCACGAACAGGGGCTCCTTGGTCCCCCCGACATTGAGGCCCTTCCGCTGCCCTATGGTGAAATAATGGGCTCCTTGGTGCTCGCCCACCACCTTTCCGTCCTTGGGATCGAATGCCGGTTTCTCGGCACGGAATGCCAATCGTTCCCCCAAGCTGTGGAATTGGGGCTCCCTTGTGGCAAACTGTGGGGCGTCCCCGGGAACTTCCACAATGATCCCTTTTTTGGGTTTGAGTTTCTGTTTCAAAAAGTCGGGCAGGTGTACCTTACCCACAAAGCACAGGCCTTGGGAATCCTTTTTATCGGCGGTGACCAATTGGTTTTCGGCCGCAATCCTTCGTACCTCGGATTTTTGTAGTTCCCCTATGGGAAAGAGGGTCCTGGCCAATTGCTCTTGTGAGAGCTGGCACAAAAAGTAGGACTGGTCCTTATTGGGGTCCTTGCCGGCAAGCAATTGATAGGTCTTGCTCCCATCCGCGTTTTCAAGGGTCCCCTTCCTGCAATAATGGCCGGTGGCCACATAGTCCGCCCCCAATTGAAGGGCGATTTTCATAAAGGCATCGAATTTGATTTCCCGGTTGCAGAGCACATCGGGATTGGGGGTACGGCCCCTTTCGTATTCATTGAACATATAGTCCACGATCTGTTCCTTGTACTGGGCACTCAGGTCAACGGTCTGGAAGGGTATGCCCAATTTTTCGGCCACGATAAGGGCGTCGTTGCTGTCCTCCAACCAAGGACACTCTTGGGAAATTGTTACGGAATCGTCGTGCCAGTTCTTCATGAACAGTCCGATCACCTCGTAACCCGCTTCCTTAAGAAGATAGGCGGCGACACTGGAGTCCACTCCCCCTGACAGTCCGACAACGACCTTTTTCATTTTGGATAATTGATGGTTTGCAAAGGTACAAAATCTGTCCCTTGAGTGCCGTTGGTCGATCCATGGGGACCAAACTTACAGTCCCCATCACATCGCTCCCAAGATCTTGGAACCCATGCGGATCGATACGACATCAAAAGCGGCGGTTTTACCATACAAAAATAGCTGCTTTGCAACTATTTGTTTTTTTTGACAAGGGATCGCTCCATCTTTGAAGTCCCAAATCTTTCCAGACTAAACCTGAAATTGGAAAACTCCCCCAAATTGATCCGGGGGAGTTTTTTTGTTTCCTTGGAAAGAACCCTATCTCCTTCCCGTCTTCTTTTGCTCCTCGGCCTGTTCCATCATTTCCCGCATCTTGCGCTGGAAGCGGTTCTCCTTCTTGGGTTTCTTCTTGTTCTCCTGGATTCTGTCGTGGATCTTCTCTTCGTCCAAAATATAGTTCTTGATGGCCAACATGATCAAAATGGTGATCAGGTTGGACACAAAATAATACAGGCTCAGGCCACTGGCGTAGTTGTTGAAGAAGAACAGCATCATGATCGGGGACAGGTACATGATGAATTTCATGTTGGGCATCCCGGGCTGTTGCTGCATCTGCATGGTCTGTCCCGTGGTCATCATCATATAGATGAAGATGGCCACCGAGGCCAAAATGGGAAAGAGGCTCACATGGTCCCCATAGAAGGGGATTGCAAAGGGCAGATTGAAAATAGTATCGTAGGAGGACAGGTCCTCGGCCCACAGAAATGATTTTTGCCTCAGGGAAAAAGAGGTGGGGAAGAACATGAACAGCGCATAGAAAATGGGCAGTTGCAACAGGGCGGGCACACAGCCGCTCATGGGACTCACCCCTGCCTTGTTGTAGAGCTTCATGGTCTCCTGCTGCTTTTTCATGGCATTGTCCTTGTACTTCTCATTGATCTCGGTTATCTCGGGCTTGAGCACCTTCATCTTGGCCTGGGAGAGGTAGGACTTATAGGTCACCGGCGAAAGCACCAACCGGACGATGATGGTCATCACGATGATGGCGATCCCATAGGGCAGGAAGGAACTCAAAAGTCCAAAGAAAGGGGTGAACACATAACGGTTGATCCAGCCAAAGATGCCCCATCCAAAGGGAATGGAATCCGCGAGGCCCAACTCCTTGTAATCATCCAATATCTTTACATCGGTGGGCCCGTAGTACAGGTACATTTGCTGTGAGAGTTCGCCACCTTGCAGGTTCAAGGGGGCCACGGTCTCATATTCCTTGGTAAAAAGGGTTTCCTTGCTCTCCTCCTCCACCAGGTTCCTGGAGCTGATCTCCGCACTTTCAAAGGGCACATTGGATGCCAGGATGGAACTGAAGAAATGTTGTCGGTAGGAAAGCCATTTGACATCCTCCACGGTTTCTTCGTCCAGATCGCTGGTTTCCGACAATTTACTGATCTTGTCCCCCTCATGCCTATAGGTCAATCGGGTATAGCGGTTCTCGTATTGGACACTCGGGTCCTGGCGCAAAGCCTTCATGTCCCATTCCAGGGAAATGGGCCTACTGCTGTTGATGACCTGTCCAAGTCCCTGTGACCTGACCGTAAAATCCATCAGGTATTCCCCGGCTTTGAGCTCATAGCGGTACTCCAAATACCGGTCTTCCCCAACCTTGGCCTTCATGGAAAGTACCTGGTTGGCCCCACTTTGGGAAAGGGTGGGCTCAAAAAACA
>CALDPL010000529.1 GCA_937911965.1 uncultured Allomuricauda sp.
CATTCCCAATATCCTCCGAGGCCAGGATGATCAGTCTACGTGCGATGAACTTCAAGTCCTCGCCCCCTTCGATCATTCGGGCCAACCAGTATACCGCAGCATTCGGATCACTGCCCCTGATCGATTTGATCAGGGCGGAAATGATGTCATAATGCTGCTCCCCGGCCTTGTCGTATAGGACGGTGTTCTGTTGGACCTTGGCCAGGACCATGGCATCCGTGACCGTGATTTTATCCCCTGGCTGTGAATTGACGATCAATTCGAAGATATTGAGCAGTTTTCGTCCATCCCCCCCGGAAAGCCGTAGTAGGGCCTCGGTTTCCTTGAGCTCAATTTTTTTGGTCCGCATGATGGTGTCCTTTTGGATGGCCCGCTGAAGAAGTGCGATCAGGTCTTCCTTGCCAAAGGAGTTCAGGATATAGACCTGACATCGGGACAAAAGGGCAGGAATCACCTCAAAGCTGGGATTTTCCGTAGTGGCCCCGATCAGGGTGACCCATCCCTTTTCCACCGCCCCCAACAGGGAATCCTGTTGGGATTTGCTGAATCGATGGATTTCATCAATAAAGAGTATCGGGTTCTTTGTGGTAAAGAGTCCTCCGCTCTGTTTGGCCTTTTCAATGACCTCCCGTACTTCCTTGACCCCACTGTTTATGGCACTCAGGGTATAAAAGGGTCTTTGGCTCTCCTGGGCAATGATTTGGGCCAGAGTGGTCTTTCCGGTCCCGGGGGGACCCCACAACAGCAGGGAAGGGATGGTCCCCATTTTGATCTGCTGGGTCAAGGCACCCCCTTCACCCACCAAATGCCGCTGGCTGATATACTCCTCCAGGGACTTGGGCCGTATCCGTTCTGCCAAAGGTTCGTTCATGGGGGTAAAAATAAGACAATTTTGGAGGTGTTTCGGCTAAGGGAACCGGGGATTGGATCGGGGAACATGACAATTTGTGTACCTTAATGCCTGTGGTAACATTATTGTACCGATTCGATCATGGATTCAAACCATTCCCATAGCATGTCCCAATGGGTCCTACTGGCCCCCTTGTTTGCGGTGCTGTCCATTTGGACCGTGTTTTGGGCGGAGTTGCGCCTGGGCGTGAACCTGAACCACCTCGGGATATACCCCAGGACCCTGGGTGGCCTGAAAGGAATTGTCTTCAGCCCCTTTATCCACGGTTCCGTGGAACATTTGTACAACAACACCATCCCCTTGGCCGTATTGATTTCATTTTTGTTTCATTTCTATGGTGAAAAGGCCCTTAAAGTACTTCTGTGGGGGGTGTTGGTCTCAGGAATGCTCACATGGTCCATCGGCAGGCCTTCCCACCATATTGGGGCCAGCGGGATCATCTATGTCTTGGCCAGTTTCATATTCTTTAAGGGCATATTCGCCAAACATTACCGGTTGGTGGCCCTTTCTCTGGTGGTGGTTTTCATTTATGGGAGCATGATTTGGTATATTTTCCCCATAGAGGAGGATATTTCATGGGAAGGACATCTGGCAGGTTTTATCACGGGATTGTTTCTGGCATTGGCCGTCAAGATCAAAATCCCCCCTGAACGAAAATATGAATGGGAAAGGGAAGATTACGACGAGGCCAAGGACCCGTTCCTCAAGCACTTTGACGAAAACGGCAATTTTATTGAGAATCCCAAAGGACCCCAAGACAATGATGTTGTGGAAATCAGATACCACTATCGGAAGGATGCCGAGGATAAAAGGGAATGAATCCGTCGTTTCCAATTGGAATGCCTAGGATTGGCTTCGCTGTCGTACCACCTCATACAGAAATACCCCGCAGGCCACCGAGACATTCAAAGATCCGATACTTCCCAAAAGGGGCAGTTTGGCCCTATGGTCCACAATTTGAAGGATGGAAGGGGAAATGCCCTTGTCCTCCGATCCCATGATCAAGGCGGTGGGTCGATTGAAATCCACCCTATAGAGATCATCCTCGGCTTTTTCACTGGCAGCGGTGATGGCAATTCCCGAGGACTGTAAATAGTAGATGGCATCCTTGAGATGGTCCACCTTGGCAATGGGGACCTTAAAGGCCGCCCCGGCAGAGGTCTTGACCGTATCTTCCGTTATGGGGGCCGCCCCGGTCTTTGGAACGATGATGGCATGTACCCCGCAACATTCGGCCGTACGGATGATGGCCCCAAAATTTCGCACATCCGAAACCTGGTCCAAGAGCAGGAACAAGGGAAGTTTTTCCCGGGCGATGACCGCTTCGGCCAACTCTTCGAACTTGTGAAATGAAACGGGAGAAATTTGGGCGACCGCACCTTGGTGGTTGCCCTTGACCAAACGGTTCAGCTTCTCCACGGGAACATAGGACATGCTTGCCCCATGTTTTTGGGCAATGGATTCCAACTCCTTGAAAAGCTCCCCCTTGAGGCCTTTTTGAAGGTAAATTCTATTGATCGGTTGATTGGACTCCAAGGCCTCCATGACCGCCCTTATGCCATACACGATATGGTTTTCTTTCATGGGGCCAAAGGTAGGGAAAAGTTGTTCCCTATTCCTTTGTTCCTTCCAAGCAAAATTCCACTAGGGAATCCAATTGGGAAGCTTGGTCAAAATCGATATTGCGGCTCTTGACAAATTCCTTGATCTGCTTTTTGAGATTGGGATAGGTCTTGGAAAATGCCCTCTCGTTCAAACTGTTGAACTTTTGGTACTTCCCATGGGCATCCTTAATGTGAAAGGCATTCCTGATCCGATATTCCTTATAGGATTTCTTATCGAAACTTGCCGTGTTGTCCCTGGAATTGTCAAAGAGGTATTTGGTGATTTCCTCCAGGACATAATCCGACTTGGAGGTCAATTGTTTGTAGTATCTGGCTGATTTGACCTGGGAATCAAAATCCTTTGGTCCCTTCTTTACGAAGGTGACCGAAATGGGACTTACTTCATTGTTTTTAAATTCATTTATGGTGAATTTTTCCACCTTGTCAATTTCAACAATGACGGCTTTGGTTTTATCCGGCCCGTTACTGACCAGCAATTGGTCCAATTCCAAATCGACCTGGAGCAATCCGTTGTTCGTCGCGTTCCCGTCGGTGAACATGATCCGCCCCATGCCCCAATCATTGAAATAATATTTTGAACCCTTTATGGAACTGTCGCCGCCGAGGAAACCTTCCCCTTGCAGGCCACCTCCCAAACTGATTTGATGTTGACCCAGGCTTATTTGGGCCAAGAGTATTACGGCTAAAAGCATCAATTTTCTGGCATTCATTGATCTGAGTGATTTTTGGTTGTTCTTAAAGATAAAAAAAGGAGGGCGATCGCCCTCCTTTTTAACATTTTGCCTTAGTGGAAAAAGGATTATTGCGCCCACCACAACACGGTGTCCAGGTTGTCCGGACCCTGTACGGCTATGGCAGCGTTATAATTTTCTTCGTTACTGGCATTTGCATTTGTTCCATATCCCTGCCTTTGGGGTATTCCCGTACCGTTCAATGCGGTTGCCGGAGCGGTCAAGGCCGGGGCGTCGTCCCCAAACCTTCTCCATTCCGCCCAAGCCTCATAGCCTTGCAGGTAGAGGGCCACGTATTTCTCATAGGCAATACTGGCGGTATTGACATAAGGGTTGGCCGCTATATAGGGTGCGATATCGGCGGAATCCACTCCCCATTGTTCCATGGAGGCCCTAATGCCCTCTTCATAGAAAGTGGCCGCAGAGCCGGAGATCCAACCCAATTCCACAGCCTCTGCCTTTGCAAAGGCCACTTGGGCATAGGTATAGAAATACCCAGGGGCAGTAGGGTTGTGGATCACATCCAGGGTAATGAAGGAATAATCCGGGGTATTCCCGTTTTCGACCCCGTAAGGCGCCCCCACATAGGTCAATGTGCTCTCGGCAGGTTCTGCGTATTTTTCGAGCCGTGGATCCTCAGGGTCCGTATCGGTCCCGCTACCGATCAATCTTTCGACGAAGGTATCGCTCAGGAGATAATCCTTACGGAAACTCGGGGCCAAAAAGCGGTCTTCCCAAGGGTTATCATTGTTCTCGTCGGCCAAAAAGGAATAATAGAGATTATCCGCATTTGAACTTATCGCTCCCGGCAAGGCCTCATTGAATTTGGTGGCAGCGTAACCGCCGGCTGCAGGAAATCTCCTGGAGAGCCTCAAGGCCATGTTCATTTTAAGAGTGTTTGCAAACTCTCTCCATCGAGACATATCCCCACCCAAAATGATGTCTCCAGTGGGACCCGGTTGTCCAATTTCAATCATGGCAAGGGCTTCATCAATGGTGTTGAACAGTCCGTCATAGATGACTTCCTGAGTATCATAGACCGCAAAAATGTTGTCCACACCCTGAAGGGCCTCCGTATAGGGCAGCATGCCCCAACGATCGGTCATCAATTGATAGGTGTAGGCAGTGAGTATCTTGGACACTGCAATCTGATTGTTGTTCGACCCGTTTGCCTGTGCGGAGACGCTGGTATTTGGATCTAAATTGAGCTCTTCAATCCTTTGAAATACCACAAGGATGCTCGTATAGAGTGCACTATAGTCAAAATTGACCGTGGCGTATTGGGATTCCTCGGGATACTGCCCACTGCTCAAATATTGAACATAATGGTTCGTGGTCGTGGTGGTCAAATACCCACTCATGGCCTTTTGGGCACTGGTCATCAAAGCGGCCGTCGAAGGATTGCTCGGGTTGTTGGGGTCGATGTTCATATCCCCAAAATCCACGTTTTCACATGAAAAAAGGACAATCGACAGCATTGTCAACGCTAAGTGTTTTATATTTTTTCGTTTCATCATGATTTGCTTTTAGAAAGTTAAGCTAAGGTTTAGGCCCACGGTTCTGGCTGGTGGCAATTGCCCTCCTTCTATAAATTTATAATTGTTGGCACCGGCACTCCATCCAATGTTCTCCAACTCGGAAGGGTCGACAAAGTTCAATTCAGAGTCAATGAGCCAAAGGTTGTTGGCATAGAGGGCTATATTGGCCGCGGAGAATGGGGTCTGGTCCAAGAATTTTTTGGGTAAATTATATCCCAACCTCAAGGTCCTCAATTTAACATAGGTGGCATCGTGAAGGAAAAATTCCGATAGCCCGAACATCCTTCCATAATATTGGGAGGGAGTTACATAATAGGCTGCGGGACTTCCCGTGGTGCCATCAACCCCTTCGATCAGGATACCTCCCGAATCGGCTCCGGCCGTAGCCGCCGGTACAGCAATTCCACTGATGATTCCGGTACCGGTAAGGGGATCCCTTTTCGGGTTGCCCAGGGCATTGTCCCCTACCGATTCTATGCCCAAACCTGAATAGTTGATGAACATGTCGGTCACGGAGAAGTACTGACCCCCGGTTTGGAAGTCAAATCCGAGGAAAAGTTCAAAATCCTTGTATACCATAGTACTGGTGAAACCTCCGGTAACATCGGGAAGGACATTGCCCAAAAATTCATTGCTGTCAAATAGGATGTTCCCTGATGGGGAGAGCAATAGGTTGCCGGCCTCGTCCCTTTGGGCCTTTCTTCCATAAAGGGCACCCCATTCCTCGCCTTCACGTTCCTGGTGATCGCCGTGATCGACATGTCCGCGATCGTCGGCATCGTCGGCGCCGGCGGGCTCGGTGACTTCGCGATCCGGCACGGCTACCAGCGCTTCAACTGGGAGGTCACGTTCGTGGCCGTCGCGGTCATCATCGTGAT